>CAKMZJ010000033.1 GCA_929200395.1 Candidatus Gorgonimonas eunicellae
TTTTCATCTGCCACGTGTATAGACATATTTAATTTAAATATTATTACTAGATATGGCTTAATACAAGTGCTAAATTACAGGAATTAAAATGATTTCTGCATGAGTATGGGCGGTACTTTATTAAGAGGTATTATTTACAAACATTAAAATTTAAAATAAATCTTTTTAAGGCTGTTATGTTAACGATGGTTTGCTTGTTTTAATCTAGTGTTGCCGCTTGAGTTAATCCGTTTTGGCAATAAGTTAGTTTTTCATCAATAGTTTTTTGCAGTAATCTTTTATTGTCATTAAGTTGTTCGCGCGAACATTCTGGATGATACAAATGATAGCCACTACCTAAAAAGCGCATATACAAACCTTTTAATTTAAGATTTAATAAACGTTGATGGACTTCGTTATCTTCATAACCCCACTCAATAAAGTCATTATTAAAACCATTTACTTTTTTTATGTCATCTAACCAGAAAGACATATTACAACTTTTTGCTTTATAGCAATGGTTAAAAAAGTTTGAACATGATTTGCTTAAATAAGCGTTATAAATTGTATTATGTCGGTTACTTATACCTGCAGACAGCAAAGATGGTAATTTATAACTACTTAATACTTTTTGTGATTGCTTAGAGTTTAATAAAACTCGAGTACCTTGAATAAATTGACCTGACTTTGCAGTTAATGCATGCGATTTGATAAAATTTTTTGGTAAAAAAATATCACCATCAATAATAACAACATATTCACCAGTTGCTTTATTTATAGCTTTATTTCTACTTAGTGCGGCTCTAAAACCTTTGTTTTGTTGCCAGCTATGTAATAAAGGAACAGGAAAAATAGCTTGATGTTTAGTTATTAACGCAGTTGTTTCTACCTTAGAACCATCGTCAGCAATTATTACTTCATATGGCAACATAGATTGCATTTTTACACTTTCTAAAACTGCGTTAAGTGCTTCTGGCCAGTTATAGGTAGTTATTATTAAAGATATTTTCATCTATTAAGTAATTTATATGTTACGAAAATATTATAGATTTGTTTCGACAAAATCCCAATTTACTAATTTCCAAAATGCTTCGATATATTTAGGTCTTAGATTTTGGTAATCAAGGTAATAAGCGTGTTCCCATAAATCACAGGTTAAAAGTGGTTTCATACCATCGGTTATAGGATTACCAGCATTGCTAGTATTAATAATTTCTAGATCGTTATTTTTATTTATAACTAACCATGTCCAGGAGGAACCAAAATTATTTATTGCTTTGTCAGTGAATAATTCTATAAATTTTTGTATGCTACCAAATGTTTTAGTAAGTAATTCTGCTATTTTAGTTGTCGGTTGGTTATTATCTTGACCTGCCCTTAGACATTTCCAATAAAAGCTATGATTCCAAACCTGAGCTGCATTGTTGAAAATTGGACCAGAAGTAGACATAATGATATCTTCTAAGCTTTTATTTTCATGTTCACTACCTTTTATTAACAAGTTAAGTTTATCAACATAGGTTTTATGATGTTTTCCATAGTGAAAACTTAATGTTTTAGCTGAAATATGCGGCTCTAGCTCATCTTGAGGATAAGGTAATTCTGGAAGATTAAAAGACATGTTATATTTTTCCTAATAAATTAATTATGCAATCTTTTAAATATTATCTTATAGAGACTTTCATAGCAATATTTATAATAAAAAATATCATAGGATTTATTACATTTTTTTGTTACAATAAATTATATTTAGTTAATTTTAAGATAGCTTTAAGGAAAGTAATATGTCATCTAGTATCAGCAAGCCGAAGTATAAGCGTATTTTATTAAAGCTAAGTGGCGAAGCGCTACAAGGGGAGAAGAATTTTGGGATTGATGCTAATGTTCTAGACCGCATGGCACTTGAAATTGGACAGCTAATAGGAATAGGCGTACAAATAGGAATGGTCATAGGCGGTGGCAATTTATTTCGTGGCACCGAATTAAACGCTGTTGGCTTAGATAGAGTAACGGGCGATCATATGGGTATGCTTGCTACAGTTATGAATGCTTTAGCAATGCGTGATGCATTAGAACGATCTAATATTAGTACATTAGCAATGTCATCTATACCAATGTCTGGCGTAGTAGAAACTTATGATAGACGTAGAGCTTTAAGATTTGTTCAAGAGAACTGCGTTGTTATTTGTTGTGCTGGAACTGGTAATCCTTTTTTTACAACTGATTCAGCAGCATGTTTACGTGGAATTGAAATAGATGCAGACATAGTCTTAAAAGCTACTAAAGTAGATGGTGTTTTTGATAAAGATCCTCTTAAATATAAGGATGCTAAAAGAATACCTAATCTTACTTATGATGAAGTATTAACTAAAAATTTACGCGTAATGGATATGACTGCAATTTGTATGTTACGCGATCAAGGCATGCCTCTTAAAGTATTTAATGTAACTAAACCTGGTGCATTATTAAATGCGGTTGTAGGCAAAGAAGAAGGTTCTTTTGTGGGTTATAAAAATGACTGAGATAGAAAAAACAACAGCAGAACGTATGCAAAAGAGCATACAAAGTTTAATATCAACTTTAAATAAAATCAGAACTGGAAGAGCTCACCCTAATTTATTAGATGGCATTAAAGTTCCATATTATGGATCTGATGCTCCTTTATCTCAGGTAGCAAATGTTAATGTTGAAGATGCAAGAACGCTAAGTTTACGGGTTTGGGAAAAGCAATTAATACCAGTAGTAGAAAAAGCTATTATAACTTCTGGGTTAGGGCTAAATCCTGCTACAGCCGGTGAAGTGATCCGTATTCCTTTACCACCTCTTACAGAAGATACACGAAAAGGCTTCATTAAGCAGGCTAAAGCAGATGCTGAAAATGCAAGAATTTCTATTCGTAATATCAGAAGAGATGTAATTACTGAAATTAAAAATTCAGAAAAAGACAAACAAATTAGTGAAGATGAATCTCGTCATCAGCAAGAAAGTATTCAAAAATTAACTACAAAATATATTGCTGAAGTTGATCAAACTTTACAGAAGAAAGAGCAAGATTTAATTAATATATAAATACCCCCTAATTTTTTAGGTGATACTTTTTAAAATCTATTTTTATAAAGGTATTGCCTAATTAAGTTTTATTTTATCTATTTCATCATTAAAACTTCTTAAATCTTTATAGGTATTCCTGCTGTATCGCCTCGAATTCCTCCCTTTATTTACGCAATTTATAACAGTATTTTTTGCATTTACATATATTAATATTTAATTGGCTTATTTATCATTTACAAGGATTTTTATGAAAACTCAAGCTACTCAAACTGGAGTTACTCAAACTACTCGATCTACTCAAACTCCTAGAGCTACGTCTCTAGATCAACTTAGATCTCATTCAACAAGAGTAACTAAACAACAGCCAAAATTTAACTCCAAAACAGTTAAAACTGTAGTGATTGCAAGTGCTCTTGGTTGTATGGTTACTAGTTTAGCTATGGCAAGTATAGCATTATTTAAAAACGATGATTTTCCTTTTTCAAATAAAACACTCTTATGTTTCTCTATCGGAATAATTACTGGAGTAACTATATTTGTAGGAGGTATCGCAGGTTGCTTATCGAAAAAATGTAATAACGAACAAAATCCCCCAGTTACTAATGTATAATATTTTGCTTTGTTTGATTTAGTCGACACTAAATCTGTAAAATACTGCCTTAGCTAAAAACTTTTGCCTACTTAAAATTTATATTTCCAACTGCCACCTGTATATAGGTTTCGTTGGAGAATTAGCTTAGAAACCAAGAAGAATTTCTAATCTAGGAATCCGTTCCTTTAGGTGCAGGGATGAGTCACAATGTTTTTTCCTTAATATCTTGTACATGGGCATTAGTAGTACAGCTTCCTTCAGTATATTTTGTTTTCTTTAGAATATCTAAAATATAGGATTTCTCGTTCTCATAGCCATTATTAGCAAAAGTCCTTACTAATCTCTTAAGAGCTTCAGTTAAAAAAGAACTAGCTAAATATTTAACTGGGCATTTATACCCACGACTTAACCTATTCTCATAGCATACTAGATCTTTAGGCTGAGATAATGATTTGCAGACTAAAGCTTCATCTAATGCGATAATATCTTGATATATTAAATCAAAAACATCTATACATATACTAAGGCTTAAAAGATTGCATAATAAAAGATAATAAGTACCTATATTGTGATGATGTTTTATTGTGGGTAATATGCGGTGATAAAGATATAAGGCAGCACTATAGTCATTTATATCAATAGGTTGTTTTGCTATAAGAAAGTTATTACATTTTTTTGAAAAAAATTCTTGTATTATGTTACAAGAAAGATCTTCTAGATTTGCTAAACGTAATATATGATCAAATGTTTGATGTAAGTACGTAGTAATACAAGCAATATACGAATCACTTTCTAAATTATCAATAAGTACTTTACAGATAGGCTCATTATTGCTAAAAACTGCTTTTGTAAGTAATGAATGATAATCATTATGCTTGCATGAAAAAAGGTTGATTCTATTCAGATGATATGGGTTATAACCTTGAAGTATCCACTTTCTTTTCGTTCGAGTATCTGCTTGTTGTAGTATATTATTTAAGTATTCTGCTGCTAATTGCTGATTATCTAAATTACAAAGCTTAGTAAACTCTGGGTAGGAAAATACCGTTTTTATGCTTGCTAATATTTCTTTGGTTTCGGCATCTGTATTTATAATTTTGTGTTCTGATATTTCTAATTGCTTAACTATAATTTGATGCGTATCAGTAGTTAAACAATTTAGATTTGTTTGGTTTACAGGTTTTACTGTTAGTTTGTTAAAATTAGAATTATTAGGTAAATTTAAAGGCTCATTAGCCTCAGGTGATCTTTCATTAATTGGTATCATAGTTTGTCTTTATTATAAATTATTTCGCTGGTTTAGTGTCGACTAAATCAAGAAATACTAACGCAGGATAAAAGCTTAGAAGCCTTGCCCAAGGGTTATTAATCTACTTCATCGTTAAAACACTTTAAAATGCACTTACATTCCTTTAGTATTTTACCTTGAATTAAACCATTTTACCAACTTCTGAAAAAATGCATCTTCAATTAGAAGGTGTATATAGATCTCGCTAGAGGAATATCCTAAAAACCATCTAGGATACTTTTTGAGTTAGTAAGTCGTTCCTTTAGGTACGGGAATAAATCATAATTTTTTGTCTTAATATCTTGTACGTGGGCATTAGTGGTAAAGCTTCCTTCAGTATATTTTGTTTCCTTTAGAATATCTAAAATATATGATTTCTCGTTCTCATAACCATTATCAATAAAAAATTTTAAAACTTGCATAAGAGCTTTAGTTAAATAATCTTTAGCTAAATCTTTAGATAAAAGATCAGGATGATAAGAACGTATCATAATAAGATGGTTTGCTATGTTTTTAGGTTGAGATAATGATTCGCATACTAGATTTTTATCTAATGAGAGGATATCTTTATATATTAAATTAATAATATCTATATGCATACAACAGCTTAAAATATTGCACAATAAAATATAGTAAGTGCCTATATTGTAGTAATCTTTTATTGTAGGTAGTATGCGTTGATAAAGATATAAGGCAGTAGTATAGTCATTTATATTAGCAGTTTTTTTTTCTTTAGAAGCAGCACTTTTATATTTTTGCAAAAAAAAACGTGATACTATGAAACTGGAAAGATCTTCTATACTTTCTAAGCTTTCCATATAATCAATCGATTTATTTGATAACTTACCAATATAAGAATTACTTTCTAAATTATCAAGAAGTACTTTACAGATAGGTTGATTATTACTATAAACTGCTTTTGTAAGTAATGAACAATAATCATGATCCTTGGATGAAAAAAGACTGAGGATTATATTTGGATAATAAATGTTATGTTTTTGAAGTATCCACTTTCTTTTCGTTCGAGTATCTGCTTGTTGTAGTATATTATTTAAGTATTCTGCTGCTAATTGCTGATTATCTAAATTACAAAGCTTAGTAAACTCTGGGTAGGAAAATACCGTTTTTATGCTTGCTAATATTTCTTTGGTTTCGGCATCTGTATTTATAATTTTGTGTTCTGATATTGCTGATTGCTTAACTGTAATTTGATGCGTATCAGTAGTTAAACAATTTGGATTTGCTTGGTTTACAGGTTTTACTGTTAGTTTGTTAAAATTAGAATTATTAGGTAAAGGTATAATCACGTTATCCGCAGATGATTTTTCATTAATTGGTATCATAGTTTGTCTTTATTATAAATTATTTAACTGTTAATTTAAATGCTCTTTAAAATATATTTCTATATAAAAAGCAAGGCTTGTCAACACCTGTAAAATAAGAAAATATAAATGATATTGTATATTTTAAGTAGAAAAAATACTAGAATTTTGCATGTGTGTTGATATGCAGCACAATATATACTATTTTTGTAACATGTACAAGTAGCAGCTGGAAATTCAGGTTTTAAGGCTAGAGAAAAAGGTTTAACTCAAGGCAAAATACTGCAGGGATTACAGTATGATTTTTAGAAACTACATATTATTTCTTTGCTACTAAAGATAAACCTTTATTATGATCCTCTATTTTGCCTTTATGGGTATCAAATATCTTGTTAGCTCTAGTATAATTGTGAACAAATGATGTTTTAGTAGTAATACTAACTATATTGTCTAATTCAAAGCCAGCAGGAAGCAATATTTTTTTAGCAAATTTAGAGTTTAAATTTATTTCGCTATTCATACCAACAGTTCCATCGCTAATTATTAAAATACCATCGGGTTGTAATAATTCGTGTAATTTTATAAATAAGCAAATACTTTTGTCTATATCATTGAAATTAATCCCACCTATACCGGTAAAATTAACAAGACTTAATTTGCCATGCATATCATTATTTTGATGTAGAATATCTATAGTATCAAAAATATCTCCGTTTAAATCAGCGTAGTTTAAATTTGCAAAAATAGTTGTGTGTTTATCAAAAACTGCACCTGTTATATCTGAAAACGCTGATCCTATAACTAAAGTATGTTTTTTATCTGGCTCTAACCCCTTAGCTCTATATAAACTTAATGTTTTATCATAACGTTCTTGTAATTTTTGTATTTTTTTTTGTTGGTTCAGTTCTGCAATTTGTATTGAATTTAGTTTTAAAGTATCAGCTCTTTGTTTTTCTTTAATTTCATCTTGTTGCCTAGATGCTATTATTTCTAAAAATTTATCATCACCGAACAAAATAACAATAATATTTTGTAAAAGCTCGTAGTTAGTTATATTATATTCTATTTCTAGCGTATGTATAATAGCGTTGATTGTATCTAAATTATTATCTGTAGCTAATTTTTTTATCAATTTTAATAAAGCATCAATAGAATCTGGGGTGAATTCTTGGTTTATTAATAGAGATTCTATCGTAGATAAATCTGAAGGGTTAAGACTATATTTTTGAGTTAATGTTGATTTATCTTGATTATCTACTCTAGGTTCTAAAGTTTTGGTAAACAATTTTTCATTCATGCCATATAGTGAATCGCAACTAATATCAATAGCATGCTTAGTTATTTCTGGTTGAATACCTTCTCTAGCATAAAATGACACGATTTTATTAGAGAGAATTTTTTCTATATCAGTTGCAGATGTTGTGCTAACCTCATTAATATTTAACTGAATAAGCCTATCAGATAGTCTTTTTCTAGCATTTTGCAGTATGTATTCTTGTGAGGAGCTGCTAGCTGAAAATTTAGTTAAAAATTCTGGAGTAGTTATTTTATTATTAGAATCTATAACAACTTCTTGTGAGTTATTACTATATTCTTTAATGCCACGCAAATCAGTTATCATGGCACACAAATTTTTTATATAATCATTCATTTTACTACTCCGTTGTTTCAATTATTTTGTGTAAAATAATATTTTTATATTCATTAAAATTTAAAATCATTTTACTTAGTTCTGAAACCTAGAGTTTCATATATTAAAGAGGTGCTCTTGCTAAACACCATATATCTACTTTTTTTACGCCAGCTTGTTTCAGTAACTTAGTTATTTCTATAATAGTTGCTCCACTAGTTACTACGTCATCTATTATAGCTACGTGTTTATACGTTGTTTTTTTGTTTATTGAAAAAGCATTGCGTATGTTTTTCTTTCTTTGTTCTATAGTTAATTTATGCTGGGGTTCAGTTTTTTTGCTACGAAACACCAATGAATCTTCAAGAATAATTGACGGTTGCTGCAACTTTTTTAATATTTCTTTAGCCAATATATGAGCTTGATCAAATCCACGAGCTAATAAACTTGTTGCAAACATTGGAACCGGTATTATCGCTTGAGGCCAGTTACTATTATAATAATCAGTTAATTTTAATATCAGGCCATCTATTACATATTTTATAATCTCATAACGAGAGTTATATTTTATTAAATAAATTATTTGCTTTATTGGGTAACTGTATGAATAATAAGCAATACATTTATTAAATATAGGTTTTTTAGTATTACACTTGCCACATATTTTTGCTTGTCCTACTAAAGGAACATTACAAATAACACAGCAATTATCAATAGCAGGAAAAACATTATAACAATGCTGGCAAATAGCATTATTGCTAGCGCTAGTACATATAAGACAACTTCTGGCTATAGTGACAGTTTTTAACAGTTGCTGTATTATTTTTAATAAATGCAAATTAGTATTTTAACCCCACAAAAGATATAATTACATAGATAATAAAGGCTATGATAAAGTTCCTTAAAAGTTAGTTTTTTATTGAACTTTATATTTGTTGTTATAGTCTTACATACTGGAACATAATCTCTTGACAACGATTATGCATTAACTGATAAACTTAATATATGAAAAAAACAGATAATCACAATGGATGGGCAATCTATTTAAGACTTTTGCAATATGTAAAGCCTTATTGGTTGTATTTTATCATCAGTGTAATTGGAATGATGATATTCGCTGCAAGTGAACCAGCATTTGCAAAACTATTAGAATATTTTACTGAAGAGCTATCTTCTACTGAGTCAATAAAATTTTTACAGAATGTAACAATATTTAACCAATCTGGTGGCTTTGATGCCATATGGTTTATTCCTTTTTTAGTTTTATCTATTGCTTGTTGTAGAAGCGCCGGAGCTTTTATAGGGGGGTATTTTATTGGCAAAATAGCATACAGAGTTATACACGATTTAAGAAAACAGCTATTTAATAAATTGCTACATTTTCCATATGAGTTTTATGCTAAAAAAAATCCTGGTAGTATTATATCGGTAGTTACTTTTAGTGTATCGCAAATTACTGAGGCATCATCAGAAGCATTAAGAATTATCATACGCGAAGGCATGACAGTAATCTTTTTATTTGGTTTTTTATTGTATACCAGTTGGAAAATGACACTAATTTTTATAGCTATAATTCCACTAATAGCTGTAGCTGCTGTTTATGCTAGTAATAGAGTCAGAAAAGTAAGTAGAAATATTCAAAATTCTATGGCAGATATAACTAATATTGTTAAAGAGGCTATATCTGGACAAGAAGAAGTAAAAATTTTTAACGCTCAACAAAAAGAGAGTGATCGCTTTACTACTGCTAGTGAAAATAATTATTTGCAAACATTAAAAATGGATAAACATTCATTTTTAAATACCGCTGCTTTGCAGTTTATAGTTGCTATCGCTTTATCTGTACTGTTATTTACCGTATTGTTAATGAAAGGTCAAATTAGTGCGGCTACATTAATAGGCTATGTTACTGCAGCTGCGCTGTTACCTAAACCTATAAAGCAGTTAAGTGATGTAAATTCTAAAATTCAAAAAGGTATAGCCGCCGCTGAAATAATTTTTTCAATTCTAGATAAAAAAACAGAAGATAATTCAGGCAATATAAAATCAGCAATTAAAGGCCATATAGAATTTAAGAATGTTAATTTTTACTATCCAGATAATAAATCCCCGATACTAAAAGATATTAATTTTACAGTAGAGCCAGGCAAAACAATTGCTGTAGTTGGTAGATCAGGCGCAGGCAAAACAACTTTAATAAAGCTTTTATCCAGATTTTATTTGTCATCTACTGGTAGCATTAGTATCGATGGTGTTGATATTAACGATTATAATCTAAATTATTTACGTTCAAAAATTGCTGTTGTTTCGCAAAAAGTAACTTTATTTAATACTAGTATTAAAGAAAATATTGCTTATGGAGTTAATGGCGATGTATCTGAAGCTGAAATTATCGAAGCTGCTGTTAAATCTTATGCTGATCCATTTATTCAAAAACTACCAGAAAGTTATGACACTCTAGTTGGTGATAATGGCATGTTGTTGTCTGGTGGGCAAAAACAAAGAGTAGCCATAGCAAGAGCATTATTAAAAGATGCATCTATTGTTATACTAGATGAAGCAACATCAGCACTTGATTCCGATTCAGAGACAAGAATTCAGTCAGCAATAAAATCTGTATGTAAGAATAAAACTACTATAGTTATTGCTCATAGATTATCTACTATAGAAAATGCCGATACTGTACTTGTTATGGATAAAGGCAAAATTATTGAAGCTGGAACTCATCAACAATTGCTGAAGAATAACTTAACATATGCTAATTTATATAAGTTGCAGTTTCATAATCAAGCTATTACCAATGAATAGTTTCAGTTTTTAATCTTTAAATAGAAACTATATATTTTTTATAGGATATAATTTATGGATAGTGTTACTCAGTTTGTTTTAGGGGCTTTTGTTGGTGAAAAAGTTGCTGGCAAAGAAATGGGAAAAAAGTCAATGATTTACGGAGGAATCATTGCTACTATTCCAGATTTAGATGTTTTCTGTAAAAATTTTTTTTCTGATTCTATAGATAAATTTTTATGGCATAGGTCTATTAGTCATTCATTATTATTTGCCATAGTATTGCCATTATTTTTTGTATTTCTTGCGCAAAAAAAATTATTGTTTAGTAGATATAACATAAAACCTATTAAAATTTATCACTTGTTTTTTTGGTGTTTATTAACTCACAGTTTATTAGATTGCTTAACAAGTTGGGGAACACAGTTTTTTTATCCGTACCCGTATCGAATTAATATCTCTAGTGTTTTTATTATAGATTTATTCTATACATTACCTTTTATTGTTGCATTTATTTGGATCTTTGCTAAGAATAACCAAACTAGTTCTCAAAGAAGAAAAATTGTAAACTATTGTTTAGTAATAACAAGCTGTTACTTAACTATTGGAATAATGAATAAAGTTATTGTTGAGCAACGAACCTCGTTTATGTTGAAACAACATAATATAGTTTATAATAATATTTATTCTAGTGCTACGTTATCTAATATAATATATTGGAATGTTGTTTATACTCAGAGTAAAACCATTTATGCCAGTAAAATAAATATTTTTTCTAAAATAACTCCCTACGATTTTATTAAAGTTGCTGAATCTAATATGCAATTACCTGATTATTTTTATCAACACCCTAGAAGTAAAGAAGTTTTACAACTTTTTAGAGACTCTTATGCAGTAACCTATGAAGATGGTATATATAATGTAGATGATTATAGGTTTGATTTTTTTTATGACAGCAATAAAAGAAAGTATTCCAGTGTAATTTGTTTTTTAATATCTACAAATAACCAAGGTAAATTAGTTTTTAACAATAAATTTAATCTTACAAGTTTTAGGCAACGAGCTAGTAATATATCAACTCCTTATTTAACGCCTTTAAAAAAGGGGTAAAATACTATAAATAAAAAGTTATAATACATTAATAAACGTTCATTAGTTTTATTAATATGTATTAGTTTAATTTAATCTTCCGCATCATAAAGGGCAATTATTTTATTTATATCATCTATGAAAGTTTTAGAATCATAACCTTTTGCTTTATCTTCTTTTTCTAATTGCTCAACTGTAGTTTTATACCTTTTTATTTGTGATATTACACCTCTAGATTCTAGTACAAACTTGCTATCAATAGAGATACTCAATACATCATTATTTTCTTGTAATTTAGAAATTAGTGTATCTTGAAGGTCGGAAGCAATATCTTTCATATCACTATATTTTTTATTGGATATTTGTTCATTAATTAAATTATTGATGTTGCTATCTGCTGGAGGATTAAATGAGCTAAAGCTAGAATCATAATGAGATCCTGTTATTTTTCAGAAAATACAGTAGTCACTGGATCAGAAACTGGAGGGTTTTTTATTAAATTTTCTATATTATAAAGATGTTCTTCTATTAAAGATATATAATCGCTACTTCAAGAATCGAGATCAATACAGGAGAAATCTTCATCAGTGAATAAAAGTTGAGTTTCTGAATTATCATCTTCTATAGAGTCAGTATCAGTCATTTCTGTTATTATTCGGTTATGTATGTTTTGTTCATTAGAATAAGTATCAGAACTTTCTGATGGTGTATGTCTATTAGTTTCAGCTGGGTTTGCATATTTAGTTTTTTGCTCATCTTTTTTTGCTGTTTCTTCAGGTGGTTTTATATTTAATCTACTATTTTTATCTACAGGTAGTGTCATTACAATACATTCTCCTATAAAAGTAACTAATACAAATATATATTTTTTAGGTGTAGTAATAATAATCAATAGGTAATATAAATTGCAGTTCAAGATGTGAGGTTTAAATTTGCAAAAATGCTCTTATATATACACGTGGCAGATGAAAATGCAGGTTTTGTGTTTCAAAATATACTAGTATAATAGCCTTGTAGCGAATTTAAACATAGCATTTTGAACTTCCTTATGTATATATATTATATTGTGAAACATTAAACTAGCATCGTGCACTTTATTGTGTATATATAATATTTGGAGTTGTAACATCTTCTCTTTATATTGCTAAATCAATATTTATATCTAATGATTTTTTTACTTCGGTAATTAATTTACAACAAATATCTTTGTTTGAAGTATTCTGTAATATATATACTATAGAGTTAAAAACATCCTGTTTAAAAAGTTCTATGTTAATAGCTTTTGGGTTATTATGAAAAATGCTTTTTATTGTTTTCAAAAAGAGTTCTAATATTTCTAAATTATTATGCTTTAATATTAAAGTTAAAGCTGTTTCATTAGAACTATTTTGTTCACTAATATTTATAATATCATTATCATTAATAAGACTATATGAAGTTAATAAAGTCTCCATGATTTTAGGATTGCTGTACATAATAGCATGCATTAATAAAGTATTACCTTCTTTGTCTACTACTATATCGTAATTAATATTTATATTTAATAAATTTTTTACTTCAGTAATTAATTTACAACAAATATCTTCATTTGGAGTAGTCTGTAATATATATACTATAGAGTTAAAAACATCCTGTTGAAAAACTGCTATGTTAATAGTTTTTGGATTATTTTCGAACATGTTTTTTATTGTTTCTAAAAAAAATTCTAACATATTGAAATGATTATGCTTTAAGATTAAAGTTAAAGTGGTTTCATTGGAATAATTTTTAGTACAAATATCCATATAATTACCATTATTATTTGATAAACTTATTAGGTATGATGATATTAAGCTATGAAATGCTTCGTAATTTCCATAATATACTGCTAGCATTAAAGCAGTATCGCCATTATTGTTTTTAATATCGCAATCAATGTTATTATTTGCATAATATGCCTGCTGAAATAAAGCTATAATTATATGATAATAATTTTTATAGACCGCATACATTAAAGCAGTAAAGCCTTTGCTATCTTGATTATTAAAATTAATATTATTATTTTTAATAAATGGAATTTTACTTAATTGAAATATTGCCTTTATATATTCGTTATAACCAGATTCTACGGCAAGAATTAAAGCAGTTTTTTGTTGTTTATTTTGTAAATTAATATCTAATTGTTTAGTTTTATCTAATGTTTTATTAATATCATATAACAGCTTTATAGCTTTAATATCTCTATTTATAATAGATTGCATTAAAATATTATTACCATGTTCATCAGTAAATTTATTTAAAAAGTCATCTACTAACCCACTATGTAGCAGATGTTTAGCTGCCTTGCTAGAATAAATAGTTAAGCTTTGTAGTAAATTATGAAAGTGTCTATAATTAATTTTATTATGGTTATGTTTTTCAATTATAGAATTGCATATTTCTCTTAAGCTAAACTTGGTTTCAAAATTTAATAGTAACGTAATAGTTAAATGGTTGATAAAATTACTAATATCAACATTATGGTTATTAAGTTGCTTTAATACAGGTTCTAATAACTTGCTATTAAAAAACCAGTATGCATTTTGTATATTAAACCTATTATTACCATTTTTATTATAGATATAGTAAATATCATTAGAAATAATATTTACTAGATTATTACTTAATATTTTATTATTGGATATTTTTATGGATAAAATATTGTTTATATACTCAACAAAAACTAAATTATCTTGAATAGCCTCATGAATATCTTTACGATTAAAAAAGGCTACAATTTTTTTTGCATTATTTGTTTGTTGTAAAGCTTGTATGATTAATGGAATATAACTATCTTCTGATATTTTATTACATATATTAACTGGTATATGTGATAAATCTAATGAAATATAATTATTAAAATCAAATAATTTATTATTTGTTATTAAACTTTTATCAACAAGCCAAAAATAACAATTGCCCATTGCAGCTATAGCCAAAGAATTATTATCAATAATTAATTCTTGATTAGATATATCAGTGATAATTCTATGTGTTGTTAATGGTAAATATGAGCTAGTAATCCAAGCATGTAGCTTGCTATCTATGTTTTTTATGCTATAAAAATCTTTATTGTTCTTATATTCTGTTTCGATAATATCATAAAAACCTAAGTTTTCTCTTTGGTACTCTAGTTCTAAGCAGTTATCATTTTGTGTAATATTATACAAAGCATTGCATATCTTTAAAAACGATTCATCTACTTCCACAAAAATATTATTATCAATAAAATATTCAGCAGGCAAGCTTGTATTTAACCATTGCAAACAATTGTGTGCTATTAATAAAGATTTAAACTTTTCCATTAAATCATTTGCTAAAGATTTAGTAATATTAACGGGTAATAATTCTAACTCAGAGATATTAATAATTTTATTTTTAAGAGAGTTATCTATACAAATATATTTAGTATAATCGTCTTGTGTATACTGCAAGTTAAATTTCTTTGCTAATATATCTTTAACTGTAGAATGAAAATGTATTGATATCATTGAATTGTACTTTTTTATACCATGGTTTAGCATGTCAATTTCAATTTTTTGAATAAGTATTGCAACTAATTCATTTTTTTTATTTGTTAATAAACCTAAATTACCGAAAAAATAGGCTTCTAAAGTATTATATAATGTTATAAACCTATTGTTTACTCCATTAAGACAGGAGTCAATATCAGTAATGCTATCGTATATTAAGTTTTTTAATATATCATAGCTAATATTGCATTTAGCATAAAAGTCTTTTGCTTCTTGTGTTGCTAATTTTGAGTTGTGATGATATTGAGATAATTGTTGTATTATTGAGACTATTTTAGCTAAATTAGCTCTGGTTGTAGTAAATAGGTTAATAATACTTTGACCAAATGCAATATAATTTGAGGTGTCATTAGTTTTATCAATTAATTTTTTTATGCTGTCATTAAAGATTTTTTTAGTGGTTTCATCTTCTATGTATAAATTAGCAAGTTGTGTAAACTTTGTAATATTGTTATTGAGTTCTAATAATATTGTTGTAAACTGTTCTGTTTCAACAAGCTTCATAAAATCTTCAATAGATGTTAAGTATTTTGCATCAATGTTAATTATGCTGTTATCTAAAATACTGGGTGATTGATAATCGTTAACTGTATTAAAAAAAATATTATATTCATAATTATTTCCAGAATTATAATATGTATTTAAAGCGGTTATATTATATTCATTATTTGGTATTGTGGTTAGTGTATTAGTATTATTTGTAATATTATTCATAATGTTTTGAAATATTTAATTATTATTTTATTAATATTAAAGAGAAAAATATAAAATTATAGTGCTTTTCTATAAGAAATTAATTCACACAAAAATAAAAGGTACCCATGAATAAATTTAATTATATAGGTATATGTTTAGTAATTAGCTTTATTATACTTAGTATTTCTAGTTATAAAGCAGTTGTATATACAAAAAATTGCGATCGAACAGTAACGGTAAAAGGTTTAGCTGAAATAGAATGTATGGCCGATAAAGTGATTTGGCCAATTAAATTCATTGTAATTGATAACGAATTACCTCCTATTTTTAATGTTATAGAGCAACAATCAAAAATAATAACAAATTTTTTGCTATCTAGAGGAATAAAAGACAATGAAATAACATTTTCTTCTCTTGATTTAAAAGATAAAGAAGCTACTGAATACAGCAATTATGAAAACGTAAGATTTCGTTATTATGCTTCAAAAACAATTACAGTTTGTAGTAATCAAGTTGAGATAGTAAAACAAGCAATTGCTGATTTAGGAACACTAGGTAAACATGGCATAATATTTGATCAAAATTATTGTAGGTTTCCCATAGAATATCAGTTTACTGCTCTTAATGATTTAAAGCCTAAAATGATAGAGCAGGCTACAGCACATGCTCGATCAGTAGCTGAAAAATTTGCTCAAGATTCGCAAAGCCATTTAGGTAAAATAAAACATGCATCTCAAGGTAATTTTTCTATTGTAAATAGAGATGCTAACACCCCATATATCAAGAAAATACGTGTTGTATCAACTATTACCTATTATATTTCTAATTAATAACAGTTAGCGCAATTATGATATAAAAAAATTATTTGTCATCCTCTAATAAGTTTTTATAATGATAGCTTGAGGGAGCATTTTTTTCATACTTTATTTTGACTGTTTGAGTCTTTACCTTTTTGCTAGTGTCATCAAAAAATACACACTGTACTATTTCACCTTCTATTTTATTATTGTCTTCATTATATGCTGTGCTTTCAGTGACATTATAAGTAATATAATACCCATTAACTAATTCTTTAGTTTCTTTATTTTCAACTTCAAAAGGATCAATGTTGGCTGTTACTTCAACAAATAAATTTGAGTCTAATTGGTTATATATAGGGTTAAGCTCTAACTGTGTATTATTAATGTCAGCATATGTGCTATAGATACTAAATAACAAACTTATTATAGTTAATAATTTAATTTTTTTATTCATAAGTGAATATCCTTAGTAAGTATTGTAATTATTGTATGTGTTAGTAATTATATTTTAGTTAATAATAACTAAATTACTTTCTATAAAGACAATGTTTTTTATATTTAGTTCATTTTGAGATAAAATAGATATCTCTATAAACTTATAGTGTATCTTAATATGAAAGGTAAATATTTTTCTAAACTACTAAAAAATATACTAATTGTTATTGGTATTTTAACTATAGCTAAATTTATTGTTAAGCATAACAATCAAGAAGCTGTGTATTATTTAGCAATTGTTTTAGAAGTTATCGCTGGAGTTATTATTGGAGTTATTATACCAGATATAGATATAATAACACCAAAATTGCATCATCGGTCGGCTATTACGCATTCTTGTTTGCCTGTTTTAGCTTTTATAGCTTTAGATTTACATACTTTTAATTCTGGGCTTGCTTTAGGAGTAGCATTGCATTTATCTTCAGATGTGCAATCTAAAAAATGGTATGGTACTGCTTTAATTAAAATACCTGTTTTTGGTAGTATTGGCATGTTAACACCAGCTTGGTTATTATTACAAATTATATTATGCTTAGAGATGTATTTTTACTCGGTATCTAATATACAGCAGCCTTATAATATTATTACCTGTATAATAGCTTTTTTATGTTGTATTTGTTATTTTTATAGAACTGATGATAAACCATTATTTCCTTTGCTATCTTTTTCTTTTTGTGCTTTGTTGTTGTATTTTTTTCATTCATCTCAAATTATAAATATAGTGTTTAATAGCCATCATAGAATTAGTATTTTCGGTTTTTAAATATTATTGTTTATTAGTTTTCAGGGAGAAGTTTTTGCTTTTGCGATGCGCTAAAATTGCTTTGTTGTATTATCTTAATAAATGCTGTTAGTGCGTTATTTTCATTATAGTTATTTATATAAGGTAATTCTAATAATAATCTAGAATCAATAAAGTTAAATTTATCTGTAATTGATAGTTTATCAGATGTTATTATAGTTTTAGTATAAACTACAGTTGCTACTACTTGATTAAATTTTATTGGTAGATAAACTAACCTTCCTGCTATGGAG
This sequence comes from Candidatus Gorgonimonas eunicellae, assembly GCA_929200395.1. Lineage (GTDB taxonomy): Bacteria > Pseudomonadota > Gammaproteobacteria > Pseudomonadales > Endozoicomonadaceae > CAKMZJ01. The sequence continues at coordinate 18,316 of CAKMZJ010000033.1, forward strand.
AGTTTATTATGAAGGCTTATATCAAGATTGATAATAAAAGATAGGTACGATTTCATGGAAGCAATATGTCCATTAACTAAACATACTTTAAATGCAGATACAAATTTACTATTTGGAGTTATTGCTAAAAGTTCTGGGGTATTATATTTAGTTAAATTAGTTAATATACGAGAAACTTTATTACTTTGATTATTTACCAATGCTAAAACAAAGTCGGATTCTGGTTTAAGATGAAAATTATTAGCTATATGATAATGCCCTCTTTTTTCCATTAAAAGTTGTAATATTCTATTGTTACCATATGCATGTACTTTACAATTATGTTGAGTTTTTTTAGTTTCGGTACTGCAAATAGATAATGCATCTCCAACCCTTAAATAGTAATGTAGCTGTAAATCATTTGCATCTAATAGAGTAATATCATCAATGTTTTCTATAATGATTATTGTTTCTATTATTGTATAGTTAGGGTCATAGAACTTTATTTTCCAGTGGTTGCCATTAAATTTAATTCGTATAGCCATTGCATGAGATATAGTGTATAGCAAGTATGATTTATAGCCTTTAAAATTTATAACTAGTAAATTTTTTGCTATATTTTGTAATACTTTACCTATATCTTTACTCTGAAAATAATATCCTTCAGCAGGAAAATAATAACAATAATAATCTTCATAATCTTTTTGAAAGAATGGATGCTGTTGTAATTTTTCTTTGCTATCTATTTCATTTAAATTAAATTGTTCAGTTGCATAGCCATAAGATATGTGTCGACAAACTATAGTTTTCTCTTTTTTATAATAACTTTGTTCTTGAGTTAATGCATCTATTGTACAGTTTAAATTTAAATCATTTTCACTAGTTTTATATATAATTATTTTAGGGTTTTGAATAATAAGGTTATGACATAACAGTGCAAATACAGGTTGTTTGCAAATAAAATATTTATTACGTTCGCGTAATTTAATAATTTTACGTTGCATGATAGTTGAAAAAGTTATAGTTGAATCATTTGTTATTTGGTCAGAATAACTTTTTATACTATATTTACTAAAAAAAATACTAGAGACTTCTTCTATATTGGTTGGTAATAATTTTTGTATGCTATTTTGAGTTGTTATTATTACATCTGCAACTTTAAATAGAGATGCATCACATGCTTGAGATAAATAATTCATTTATTTTACCTTTAATATAATTACACAAATAAAGCAATACAAAAATTATTTATTTAAGATCGTAAATTATTTTAGCTTTTAAATTAATCTATACTACTTATGTAATTAGCTAGATACGCTTGATTACAAGTATATTTATCTGCTAATGCATCTTTAATTGTTGTTATTAGTTCATGTTTGTTTACATTTGAATCTTTTAATTTAGTATTTAGTATGTTAATTAACATATTAGTTTTGTTAGATTTTAATATATCTTGTGTTAACTCCTCATATTCGTCTACTGAAAGAACATCTTTACCATAAAGATAAGAAACTAGATTATCGATGTTATCGCTTATATCTCCTTTAAAAAGGTTATAATTTGCTTGAGTGCTAAATAATGGTTCGATAGTTTCTACTTTCACGTTGTCTATAGCTTTTATTATATCTCGTGAATTTATTGGTGTATTTATAGCACTATTTTTTGCAGTTACAAATGACTCTTCATTGGTATTGATTGTATGGGCTAAAAAACCTTGGCTACTATAGCTAAGAGTGTCATAGATAAAATTTACAATATTTAGAGCATCTTGTTCTGTTAACTCTATTAGTTTATTGTTTAGTATATCTACTAGCAAATTAGTTTTTTCATGTCTTACTTTTTTATAATTTAACAGTTCGTAATCTTCCCATGAAATATGCCCTTCTCCATAAAGTATACTAATAAAAGGGTCGTGGTCTATATCTTGTTTAAAAGCTTTACAATCTTCCTCGTTTTTAAACAAAGGAGCAAACCTATTAGTTTGAGTGTTATCTTCTTGATGTGTATTATTTACAGTATGAGTTGTATTATCACCGTAATAATTGTGTATAGGATAATTTGCATTTATTCCATTCATATTATACCTCTAAGTTTATTGTTATTACATAAGAATGTATATAGATCTATTTTATTATAAAAAGTTCAAGTTATTTTCTATTCTAAACTTATATACACGTAGCAGTTGGAAATGCAGGTTTTCAGCAAGTACTTTTTGGCTTATTAAACAAGGAGCCTACTTTGTAAATTTAGTGGTGCTAAATTAAAAAGTAGTAACACAGTTTAAAAGCCAAAAAAACTTTCCCTGTGGGAGCAAATTAAAAAGATTTACTTCATCGTTAAAACACTTTGAAATGCACTTGCATTCCTGC
>CAKMZJ010000034.1 GCA_929200395.1 Candidatus Gorgonimonas eunicellae
AATAGCACCTTATATCACCGCCCTAAAGGGCGATGGTTTACGGTGCGGAAGCTAAAGTTTACTAAATTCTAGTTAGCTAACAGGTTTCATTATAACAACAGCATGAGATGCTATTCCCTCGTGTTTTCCTATGTATCCTAGCTTTTCAGTGGTAGTTGCCTTTATATTTATGTTGTCTTTGTTCGTTGCTAAATCACAACTCAAATTGTAACGCATATCTTCTATATATGGACTCATTTTAGGCTTTTCAGCTATTATGGTACAGTCTAGATTTGATAAGCAATAGCCTTTTTGCAGAGCTAAATTTAACGAATTAACTAATAGCTTACGACTAGAGATGCCTTTATAGTAATCATCAGTATCAGGAAAATGACGCCCTATATCTCCTAAAGCACAGGCTCCTAAAATTGCATCACATATAGCATGTATTAATACATCGCCATCAGAATGCGCTAAAATTCCTTTTGAATGTGGTATTTTAACTCCACCTAAATAAATAAAGTTGCCATCAGTAAATTTATGCACATCAAAACCGTGTCCTATTCTCATGCTAATCTTCCTTTGCTTGTTGCAAATAATATTCAGCTAATAACATATCTTCTTGAGTTGTAACTTTTATATTGCCAACACTACCATTAAATATTTTAGGATTGTATCCTGAACTTTCAACTGCTGAAGCTTCATCGGTAACTGCAATATTTTGTTTTATACAATACTCTAAAGATTCTAACAACACTCCCATTCTAAACATCTGTGGGGTAACCGCATGCCATAAAACGCTACGATCAGGAGTGCTTTGTATATTGTGCTGTTGATCTACAATTTTTATTGTATCTGATGCCGGGTAGCCCAAGATACCACCAGTTGTATCATTATGTAGTTTATTTATTAATAAAGTAATATCTTGTTTAGTTAAGCATGGTCTTGCTGCATCATGCACTAGTACCCAATCATTTAATGAATACTTTTGTGTTTGCTGAATTTTTTTAATGCCATTAAGAACTGAATTGTATCTTTGACTGCCGCCTATAGTGGTTATTATATGGTTATTATTAGCTATATTAAGCTTTTGGAAATAGTTATCAGTTGGTGCCAAAACTACTATTATTTTAGAAAAAATTTTTGTAGATAATAATTTATTAATACTATGAACAATGATTTCTTGATTATTTAATGTTAAATATTGTTTTGGTAACGTATTTTGCATTCGCGTTCCAATTCCGGCTGCCGGAATTATCGCCCAATAGTTGATATCATTGTTTGTAGCTAAAAAATTCTTTTGCATATTATGATAGTATTTCAGTTGATTATAAAGTTTATCATTATAGATGAATATCTGAAGTTTTAGAAGTAATTTATTATTGAACTAGAATTAGAACTCAAAAATTAATAGCGCTATAAATATTAAAAATAACCCCTTTGTTTTATTGAAACTATTTAACAAAAGAGGCAGTTTTTAGTAAATCTTGTAATTTTACTACTTACAAGATTATACAATTGGCTTAACCAAAATTATTAATAATTTTATTCCTCATAGCATTATAATCATTCAAAATTCTATCTTTTACATCATCTTTAATTCTTGATTGCATAATTTCATCTATTAAACTAAGCTTTCTGTTATTTATTTGAGGTGTTTGAGTACCTGCAGGAGCTACTCGAGGATTTACATTGCCACTATTCACAACACTAACGCTACCATTTGATGATGTCGTAGATGAAGAAATAGTAGTAGAGCTAGTAGCTGCAGTTGTTACTGGATTCATTTTTTATATGCCTTATTTTAGTTAATGTAATGGTTATGCTCTTATTAAGAACAATACATAGATAATGTTTATTAATCAAAGTTCATTATTTTTATTAAATTATCATTATTAACAAACTAGGCATACAAAAATTAAGCAAAAAATACTTTTATTGTTAAATACTATAAGTATATTGAAAACCAATATTATTTAAATAAGATATAAACGAAGTATTATATTTGCTATTACATGTTGATACAAATGCATTACCTTTAGAGGCAGCATTGTTTTTTTGAATACTGATTAGAGTATTAACTCTATTTGCAATTGATACTGACGGCTCTATCCAAGTGATTTTTTTAGGTGTCGCCTTTATCAGTAGGTCGGTAATAAAAGCAAAATGTGTACAGCCTAGCACAATTACATCTGGAGTGTTTTGTAATGATAAAAATGGCTGTATAATTTCTTTTATCTCAGATATTTCAGGCTCAATACCTAAACAAATACGTGATTCTGCAATCTTAACTAATTTACTAGAACCAATTTTAAATACATGACAATCATTTAAGAATTGTTGAATTAGTGTTTCAACATAATCACTTGCTACAGTTTGCGGAGTTGCTAGCAACCCAATATGGCGATTTTGACTGAGAGCTCCAGCAGTTTTTATGGCAGGAACAACCCCTACTATTTTAATTTTATAATCTTTACGAATTACTTCTAATGTATGTATGCTAGCAGTATTGCAAGCTATAACTATTAGTGATAAATCAAAAGATTTTAATAGCTTTTCAATGCAATACTTAATTCTAGAGATAATATTTTTTTTATCTTTATGACCATAGGGAAACCCGGCAGAATCACAACAATAAATAATATTTTGATCCGGCATGATTTTTTTTATTGCATGGAATACACTTAAGCCACCTATGCCTGAATCAATAATAGCTATAGATCTATCTGTCATAATATGTAAAGAAATTAACAAACATTAGTTTTCAATAAGGCATCCGTGCATTGATCAGCTATTTGAGCTAACATTGATAACTGCCTTTTAGTTCTTTTAGCTGCTAATAGATTTACTGGCAAACTATGGCTAGTATTTACAGATGTTTTATAGGTTAAACTTAATCTTTTATCAGACCTAGTTACAACAACCCCGTCTCCAAACTGTTTATAATATTGCTTTTTAAATAAATTAGCAAAAATAGAATAGTCTTTAAGAATTTTTTTATTGAAGCTATAATTTTTAGATTGCCATAACCATGTTAATGCGAGATCTGATGATATAGGTTTGTTTCTTATCGCTTCAATAGCTAAGGTGTATTTAAAGAATAAAGAGTTCTTTATTAGTGCAAGATTAGTAGTAGGCATTTGTAATAATCTGGGTTTATTTATTGCCATCCATTCCATTAAACAAGTTGCTTTTTGGTAAAATGTGGTATCTTTTAATAATAGTCTGAATGAATTTAGCTCATTAAATAAAGCTAGATACTCGTTATCAGTAACTAAGTTTTCTTGGTAATCAAATATAATTCGATGCTCTAAGCCATAAAAATATATATAGATATAACACAAGGGAACATCAACGTCAGTTCTATCGCTTGCCAGCCAGTCTATATATGCTCCTTTACACTTTGGAGATAACAATGAAAATTTTGGATAAAAACAAGTAGAGTGATCTGTATATTTTTTGTCGCTTGCAATTATACTTAAATTGTCATCTATCAACGAGGTATCTAATGCACTGCAACAACTATTTTTAGTTTTGTTGCCAAAATAAAAATTACCATTTATTATTTTTTTACCTGCAATTGTTATACTTTCTCCAGGCGGTATCCATCTAGGTTGTACCATGTTAATTTTTGGTGTGTAGGAAGCTTCGCTACCATTATGAGAATTTGTTTTTGTATTATCTGTTTCAGGAACAGCTATTCTTTCATCGTCGTTTTTTTTTGCTTGCCGGATAAACAAAGTACAAAAAAAAGAAAAAGCGCATAAAAAAAACGCTCCACAAGTAATAAATATCTTCATGTAAATCCCTATATAACAACTTCATTATAAAACTTTGCATATAATAAAATATAATTTATGATGCCTGCTATTTGAAAACGCGGTAAATAACAATATTTAAACTAACACTGCAAAGGGTATCTTGATAATATAATTAAATTAGCTATTTGCTTTTCAAATACAAGGTGTATTCTATATGTAATTAATTTTTTTTATAACAGTACAATGAGCATATTTTTTTTATGTTATACTAGGCGGTTAATTCCTAATATTAGCCCGTTTTTATTACATATACCAGATATTCTAAGCTACTATATAAAAATATAAAGTAACTTAATGTCTAGCATATGTTTAATGCTAAAATTACTAATAGACTCGCTTTAATTATAGTTATATTAGGCTATTTTATATAACCATCAGCAAGCCTGTTTTATAGTATTTTTAATAGATTATTTATAATATGTTTAATATATTGTATCTATTTACTATGGATATAAATATGTGCTAAATACAGTACTCGGATTCTTTAGATGTAGCAGATTCCTCTGTAGATTCGTCATCAGCAATATAATCAATTTCATCAGACTCATCATCAACACCTGATTCAAAAGGTAACGGCTCTACAATTACAGCTGTTAACCCCTTAGGACCTTGGATAAATTTAAAATTAACCTTCTGTCCAGCCTTAAGAGTTTTAAAACCTTCCATTTGGATTACAGAATAATGTACTAATACATCTTGGTCGTTTGTACTAGCTGAAGCTAGAATAAACCCATATCCTTTTGGATTATTGAACCACTTAACCTTACCAACTAGCATAGTTCAGATTCCCTTATTATAATAGCTTCCATACAACGATATCACATATATGTTTACAAATACTTCAGAACGATATACTCCGATGAATAACGTCCTATTAAGATATTTTGTATAAAGCAAAAAATTTAAACATTAACCTAAAATACACTGCATATTAAAAATATGCTACTTTCTTTTAGTCTCTTAGTATATGATACAAATATACAACAAAATTTTAAAAACGTAAAGAAATACTATTCATACTGCTAAAGTTTATCGTTAATAGCTATAATAAAGCAGCTAGATTTAGCAAAAGTATAATCTTAAATCTTATTTGTTATAACAATCTTACATACATTTTCTACCTGAAAGTGTATGTAAGCTTATTCCAGTAAAATCTATTATATTCTGATTATACAATACTACAGCCTATAAAAAATATATTTTTACAAATACAATATATCTATTAGATGCAATAATGATTTGATATTATTGCTAGTTAATATTTAAACGTAATAATCTAACTTTATGTTAATATAGCGCATTAACTATATTTTATAAAATAAATTTGCAACTGGCAAAAGGTGTAATATTTTACTATAATAGCGCTCTAATGAAAATATATTTCTATTATTAAAGAATTATTCACTATATTTGCTTAAATGTATTCAATACACAACTTTAAATTGTACTAAAAATAAATTTGTTTTGCAAGATATATTTATGTCTGATACACAGCTTCAACTTAAAAATAACTTTACAAAAACTACAATATAATTTTCAAAACAATTACACCTTATATGTCTTATCTTTTAACTTAAGCGCCTCTTGGTATAATATTTTTTTACTTATCCCTGTAGTTTCTGACACTATAGCACATGCTTTTTTTATAGGCATTTCAGCTAGCAATAAAGATAATAACTGCATATCTTTTGATTTCACTTCCGAAGATTTAGCCTTCCCCTGAATAATAACAACAAACTCACCTCGTTGCTCGTCTTTAGAGTTATATAGTATCTCTAATAAATTTTCTATAGTGCCACTGTGTACGGTTTCAAATGTTTTTGTTAACTCCCTTGCAATTACAATATGCCTTTCAGGTGATAAGATTGTATGCATATCTGTTAATGATTTCAATATGCGATGAGGCGCCTCATAAACTATCCAAGTATAAGGATATTCTTGCATTTCTTTTAGTTTCTGTTGCCTTGCTGAGGTAGTAGATGGTAGAAACCCTAAAAATGAAAATCTATCGGTAGGCATACCACTAGCACACAATGCTGTTATCAAAGCACAAGGACCTGGGATAGAAACTACTTTTATTGCTTTCTCGCGTGCAATATTAACAATGGTATACCCAGGATCGCATATAAGAGGAGTTCCTGCATCGCTAACCATTCCTATATCGTGACCTTGCTGAAGCAGGTCTAACAAGTAATTAGCCTGATTTTTTTCGTTATGATCATTATAGCTAATTAATTTAGCTTTGATTCCAAGGTGGTTTAATAGTTTAAGAGTATGCTTTGTGTTTTCAGCAGCTATGTATTCTGAGTTTTTTATAGTTGTTATCGCTCTATAGCTTATATCATTAAAATTGCCTATAGGGGTGGCTATTAGGTACAGAGTACCCTTTTTTTTGCTGCTTGTCATGATGTTATTAAAACCTAAGTTTTGTAAGCCTCTAGTATATGAAGTAGTTATTTTGTGCTACAAATTAAACATTAACCGTAAAAAACATCTTCAAATTAAAACCTGTATACTATACTTAAATCTATGGAAGATTAACAGTAGCTCATTAATAAAAATTTATAAAATCTTTAGTTACCATACAAAATAATTAATGGAGTAAATTATGTCAGACCCTATAGACAAAAGAAGGGCTTCCCTAACCTCATTAGATGATCAGCCAATACCAGAAAGTGACTCCCAAACAGATTCCACAAAAACACAATCAGGAAGCATATCTAAAACAGATGGTCGGTCTATAATAAATAAAGCTAAAAATCATGCTAAAAAAGTAGACGTGTATACAAGCTTACTTAGTAGACGTGCCAAAAAAGTAGATGATATAACAATTGAGGAATCACAAAAGGCACTTGAAGTTATAGTTAATAACGAACCTACTAACACAGCTGAAGCGGAAAAGTTTATTAATGAGAAATTTTATAGCATAACAGCTCAATTTATGCTATCTGACAATAAACCATTACAAGAACTTGGGAAAAATAACCTTAAAAAGATTTTAGCCCACGAAAATATCGATACGAGCATAGTTGATAACTTTAATATTTACCTAAGCCGTCAAATAAAATCACAGCACCCCCCAAAAGCCACAAAAATTTTACAAAACATACGAAAAGATCTAAACAAATATATTGCCCAAGAAAATAAAAGTGGTAGATACATACCAGCCGCTAGAATTAGAGATGATGAAGCTGAATACACACAGCAACCATCAAAAGCAAGCACAACACAAAAAGAACAGCCTATCCCTCAAGAACAAGTTATCTCTAAAGAAGAAGCTATCCCTCAAGAAGAAGTTATTCCTCAAGAAGAAGTTATCCCTCAAGAACAAGTTATCCCTCAAGAACAAGTTATCCCTCAAGAACAAGCGACCCCTAAAGCACAAGCCACCCCTAAAAAAGAAGCTACCCCTATAGAACGAGAGCTATATAATAGAGTTGTAGATAATATAATATTCCCTGAATTTAACAATTACGCTGATACCAATGATTTAATAGAAGATATAAATCATAAATTTGCCAGCGCCACTATAGAGTTAATGGCTTCTGACAATAAGGAATTACAAAAATATGGCTTAGCTAATTTAGAAATCATTATAGAAAATAGAAACACTAAAAAAATTCTAATTAATAATTTTCATAGTTACTTGCATAGCAACCATCAACTAGTAGATAAATTAAAGAAAAATAATTTATTTAAGAAGATAAACAGCTTATTAGATAAGCATAGGCTACCGCAAAATTATAACTTGTATGCAATATTAAATGGAGAAAAATCACAGCAACTAATAAAGCAAATAATTACTACTGATATCAATATTTTAAAAGCAAATCCAAAAATACAACAAGAAGTAAACGAAAAAATAGCTAGTATCACTACTAACCTGATGGCATTTCCTGATGCAGAATATACGAAACTAGGAGCCGACAATTTAGTAACACTATTATCAAATGAAGATATTAATAAGACTATTCTAGAAAATTTTTATAGCTACGTTGAAAACAATAGTGATTTAAAAAAAACATTACAAGATTTTAAGCAATTAGATAAATTTCATGAATTATGCCATACGCATGAAATAGGTACTGGAAAAGATAAAATCCCCGATTATACAGCACTAAAAACTAGCGAAACTAAAGCTGCTAGAAAAGAAATATTGATTAAAATAGCCCACAAAAACATTCAAGAAGCAGATACCCATAAAGAAGAATTAGATGCCCTAAATGAAGAAGTTTATAGTATATCTCTTAATTTAATATCACTAGAAGATGAAGAGCTCAAACAAGAAGGAATAGATAGCTTAAAGCAAATAGTTAAAAAAGTTGATTATACCACAGCAAAAAGCATTTATAACTTTATAAATAGCTCTGAAAACATTCCAAAACAAGATAAAAAAGATATTAATAACATTTTTGTAGAGGCCTTCGCGTTATCTACTAATAAGAAATTAGATGCAATAACTACGAATTTTATCGATAGCTTTGATAACAAGCTAAGGCATTCAACTAAAGAATTAGCAGATATGCATAACGCCGAAAATTATGCACAACTAAATGCGCTAAAGAAAAATTTTCTAGAATTCAACCAAGAAATAAAAAAAGAATATATTGATCAACTAACGGAAGAACTACAAAAAATTAATGATAGCGAAATCCCATTTAATTTAATAGAAACAAGAGAGTTAGTTATTAGTCAATTACAAAACCATTATCAGAAGATGATAGACGATAAAATATATAATTCATTACTGTCTCCTCAAGAGTTGTCGGGTGTTGTTAGAGAGGATTTAAATAATGGTCTAATACATTCAGTTTTTCAAATCATTGGGTATACATCTAAAAATGATACTAACAAAATTCAAACAACTTTAAATGAGATATTACATGAGCTTGATGATAGACAAAAATTAATAAATATGTCAGAAACATATCAAAACACGAACTCAGTATTAGATGACTTTAATACTGCCTTTAATGACAACTTTAGTGATATCTATGAGTTAGCCCAGATACAACATGAAATACAGTCTGCAAAGATACCTAAATCTTCTTTATCCAATAATTTTTTTGATAAGATTATATCGCTATTTAAGAAGGTTAAAAACTTCTTTATAAGTGCCGCTGCGATAAATAAAATTAAAAACAAATCACAACAAACTGCTGAGATAAGTAAAAAATACGCTGAAAATTTAGAACTATTTAAAGCTAGTATTGCAAATACTGGCCAGGCTAATTTAGCAAAAAATGTAATTGATGAAATGGCATATACTTATGCTGAGCAGCAAGATATAATAAACTTTAAAAAAACTAACATCGATATGTCGTTTTATAATAAACAAACAATAAATGCTATCAAGGAAATTAACGAAAAAGTTACCGCAGAGCAGCAACTAGAACTTCAGCAAGCAATGCAAAATATATCTATGAGCATTATAGACCATCAACAGCATTACGAACAACAAGCAACCAATAGCGCAAGCTCCGCTATATTTATATATGCATTTAATAAAGCTCTTGAACTAGTAAGCTCTCATAATTTAGAAGGCATTAATATAAACCTAGAGATAAAAAATAGATTTATTCAAATTTGCAATCAACTTAATCAATCACATATAGATTTAGATGAATTTGGATTTAAAAACGGCATCCAGGTTGATAAGCTAACAGCTAAATTACATTCTAGTTATAAAAACCCTGATACAATTACTGATAACAAGCCAGCCGCTCCAATTACCCCCCAAGAAGCACTTAACGAATTATCAAACTTGAATACGGAAATAGAAGATTCAACTCTTGATACCAAAATAAAAAATATATTTAGTGGTTTTATTAATTCTATTTCACAATTTATAGATAAAAAAACTAACAAAAAACCAGAAGAATAACTTGACTAAAGTCTTATACTTTGCAATATTAAGATGTTGTTAATAATTTTAACCAACAACAAATAAAAAGGTGTATTCTTATGGTTAAAACAAATAAACAAATTAGTATATTTCACCCGTTGTTACTATCATGCATAGCTTGCATTGTCGTGCATTTTGCATATGCTAACCCTACTGATACAAACCTACAAGATAATAAAGAACAAACAAAAGACAAACCAAAAACCACATGCGAGATCTATCCGCGATTAAATCAAGGTTACTCAGAAGAGTTAAACCAGAATGTAATTCAAAAAACATATAGCGATGATATAGAAAACCAAAGTGGTACTATGCCAAAGACTCGAGCGAAGAATAATATAGGCTTTGATAGGATAGAAAAAATAGATAATACAACACTGTTAAAACTCGCTTGCTTATGCGCAGTATTACCAGTGGCTATATTTGCAGGGGGGGTGGTTATTACTGCTTATCTAATAACACAACATTTTAAATAATGCTAAAAAGTAATAGCATTATTCATGACATGGTTTACGTTATTATAGTAGAGCCTTGATACGTTTCTTGCTAGCATTGTATTTTTCTAGCTTTTTTTGTTCCTGTGTGACTATTTGTTCAGGAGCATTTTTAATAAAGTTTTCATTGCTAAGTTTGGCTTGTAGTCTCGATATATCTTGCTCTAACTTAGCTAATTCTTTAGCTAATTTTTGTTTTTCAGCGTCAATATCTATTATACCCTCCATTGACACATGAAGCTCCATAGTTTCTATTAATACAGTAGAAGAATGTGGAATTTTATCGTTAACATTAACTAGTTTAAAACTGCTAACTTTGGTAAGATGCTTAATAATATCTTGATGTTTATCTAAGTATTTTTTATCTATTGAACTAGCATTTTTTAAAAATACATCTAACGGTTTGTTTTTACCGATATTCATATCTGTTCGAACTGAGCGTATAGCAGTTACTACTGCTTTTATCCAGTTTACTTCAGCTTCTGCTGTTTCATCTATTTGTGCATTGTTAGCCTGCGGATAGCTCGCTGTCATTAATGTATCTTGTTGTAAACCCAGCTTTGGAATTACATTTAACCAAATCTCTTCAGTAATAAAAGGAATAAAAGGGTGTAGTAATCTACAAATGTTTTCCAATACTTGCAACAATGTAAATTGGGTACTACTAAAATATTCTTTAAAACTATCTTTATTAAATAGAATTGGTTTAGATAACTCTAAATACCAAGCACAATACTCGTTCCAAACAAAGTTATATAAATTATGAGCAGCATGATCGAAACGAAATTCAGCAATATTAGTATGAATTTTTGTTATTAATTTTTGCAAAACAGATTGTATCCATCTATCTGCCAAACTATAATTCGGTTGCTTAGGCTTAGAAAAGTTTTCAGTATGTAATAGCACATAATTAGTAGCATTCCATAATTTATTACAAAAATTACGGTAGCCTTTAAGGCGATTCATATCCCAGTTAATATTACGCCCAGTAGATGCTAGAGAATACAAGGTAAATCTTAAAGCATCGGTACCATGAGACTCAATGCCATCTGGAAACTCTTTGCGTGTCGCTTGCTCTATTTTTTTTGCTAACTTAGGTTGCATCATGTTTTTGCAGCGTTTTTCGATTAAATCCACAAGCTTAATACCGTCAATCATATCTAGCGGATCTAAAACATTACCTTTAGTTTTAGACATTTTAACGCCTTTTTCATCGCGTATTAAGCCAGTAATATAAACCTTTTTAAAAGGTATTTGCGGTTTACCATTGCTGTCTTTAACCAAATAAAGACTCATAAATATCATTCTGGCAACCCAGAAAAAGATAATATCAAAACCAGTTACTAGCACATTACTCGGATGAAATTGTTTTAGTCTATCTGTGTTTTCTGGCCAACCTAAAGACGCAAAAGTCCACAAAGATGAAGAAAACCAAGTATCGAGAACATCAGGGTCTGGAGTTAATGCTATATTGGCTGCTAGTTTATATTTAGCACGAACTTCTGCTAAATTACGCCCAACATAAATATTGCCGCTGTCATCGAACCAAGCTGGAATTCTATGTCCCCACCATAACTGCCTAGAAATACACCAATCTTGAATATCGTTCATCCATGATAAATACATATTTTTATATTGGTTAGGGAAAAATTCAATATCGTTGTTTTCTACAGCAGCTATTGCTGGTTGCGCTAACTTGCTAGTATCAACAAACCATTGGTCAGTTAGTAATGGCTCGATAATTACGGAGGATCTGTCGCCATAAGGAATGGTTAAATTATGGCTTTCTTGTTTTGCTAATAACTCTAAATTTTGTAGCTCGGTAACTATTTTTTCTCTGGCTGTAAAGCGGTTTAACCCATGGTATGCTGCTGGAATACCTACAGATAATTCTATATTCTTGCCCTTAACATCGTAAACTTCAGCTTGAGCTAAAATATTAGCCGATTTATCCATGATATTTATTAATGACAGATTATTTCTAACACCAACCTGATAATCATTGAAGTCGTGAGCTGGGGTTATTTTTACACAGCCGGTTCCTTTAGTCATATCTGCATGTTCATCTGCAATAATTGGTATTTTTCTATTAGATAAAGGAATGGTTACATAACAGCCTATTAACTGTTGGTATCTTGTATCTTCAGGGTTAACAGCAACGGCTGCATCACCAAACATAGTTTCAGGCCTAGTTGTGGCCACTACAATATATGGTTTGTTTTCTGTAGTTAGCTTGCCATCGGCTAGGTTGTATTTTATATACCACATTGACCCTTGCGATTCTTTATTTTCTACTTCAACATCAGAAATTGCTGTTTGTAATGCAGGATCCCAGTTGACTAAACGCTTGCCGCGATAAATTATTCCATCTTCATATAGTTTTATAAAAGCTTCGTTTACTCCCTCACAAAAGCCTTCATCCATAGTGAATCTTTCAGTATGCCAATCTACCGACGCTCCGAGTCGGCGTAGCTGCCCTGTAATAGTATTCCCTGATTCTTGCTTCCATTGCCAGATTTTATCAATAAAGGCATCTCGACCGTAGTCGTGGCGTGATTTATTCTCTTCCGCCATAATTTTACGCTCAACAACCATTTGGGTAGCAATTCCGGCATGATCGGTACCAACCTGCCACAAGGTGTTTTTACCCATCATCCGCTGATAACGAATAAGTGCATCCATGATTGAATTACCAAATGCATGCCCCATATGTAAGCTTCCGGTTACATTAGGTGGTGGGATCATTATAGAATATGTTTCTGAGCCAGATGCAGGAGAGAAGTATCCGGCATCTTCCCATCTTTGATAATGTTTTTTTTCTATTATTCGCGAATTAAAGTATTTTTCCATGGTTTTTATCTAGGTTGAATCAAAAATATTAAATAGTAATGCTTGATGTCTATTAGCGCAACTAATTATGTCATGATACCTTAAAAGCTAATAAAAACTGTTAATTGGTTAAAAAGCAAGGTAAAATGTTTTCATAGTATAGAGTTCAAAGGTGTATTCTATAATATTTTAATATTTTTTTCATCAATTGTTTTATATTTTATAAGATAAATAATAAATTAATAAATATCCTTAAAAATTTAATTTGTAACAATATAATTTTTAATAATTAGTAAGGAAAATATATGAGTGTTATTTTAGGCAAACCTGTTCCAGATTTTCTAGCAACAGCTACTAGCGGATTAACAGTTACGTCTTCAAAATTAAGACATAAAAATATACTTTTATATTTTTATCCTAAAGATAATACACCTGGATGCACCAAAGAAAGTATTTCGTTTCGCGATTATTATCAACAATTTACTAAATGCGATGCCGAAATTTTTGGTGTATCACAAGATAGCCTAGAATCGCACGAAAATTTTAGAAAAAAATATAATCTCCCTTTTCAGCTCATAGCAGATACCGATGCTAAATTATGTGTATTATTTGATGTAATCAAACTAAAACAAATGTATGGGAAAGAATATATAGGTATAGAAAGAAGTACTTTTTTAATAGATAAACAAGGTATTTTGCAGAGCGAATGGCGCAAGGTAAGACTTAAAAACCATGTTGAAGAAGTTTTACAGACAGTACAAGCTATAAACGCAACTTAATACTATACAATGGTTTTGTTTAGTAAGTTTTTTTAAACACAATTCAACACACAACACTAAACACACCATATTTTTGATAAACACCACAGATTTATTTTTTTTATTCAACAAAACTCTATACAATTTCAAATAGAAAGCGTATAGTAATTAAGCTTAACTCCATGTGTTTTTATATCAAGACACATATTTTTACAATAACAATAAAGAATAATTATATGATATATACCGATATAAACGTAGACCAATACCAGCCATCAGTATTAGAGACAATAGAAGAGCGCAACGTACAACACTATTGTAGTGTATGGGAACAGCAAAAAAAAGATCTATTACAAAATAAAATAAATTCTTTCAGTTTAAATCAAGAAGCAAAAGAGATGTTTATAGATGCTATAGATAAACTAAAAATTCCCAAAACTTTAGCTATACAGTTGTTAGATTTGTGCTCTAAGAATATCTATTTAATCATAGATGATAGCCAGTCAATGGCAACTCAAGATACTGAGTTATATGAAAACAATAACCCTAATCAATTATCTAGAATGGAGGAACTAAAAATAAGGCTACGATCAATAGCCCCTATTCTTAGCGGACTAGCTAAACATGATATCAAAATAAAATTATTGAGTAATGTTAACCACACAATAACATTTAATGCAAACCTTCTAGCAGAAGAAAAACTACAGAAGTTTAACACACTAATTGACAGTTTAAAACCAACGGCACAGACACCTTTAATTGCAGCTACAATACAATTTGCACAGGATGTAGAAGATAAATATAGAGCCTCCCGTAAAAAAATTAGTTCTGTATTATATGTGTTCACTGATGGTGTACCCAATGATAAACATGTAGGTAGCGGACAAACAGGAGTATTAGGCTTTACCACAGCATTACATAGTTTGGAAGTATTAAAAACTGATGTGCTTGCTATAGGTTTTAGTGCATGTACCGGCGATGAAGGATCTATAGGGTGGCTTACCGACCTTGATAACGATCCTTACATTGGTAACTCAATAAATGTTCAAGATGACTTTTTTTCAGAAGCTCTATCGATGTATGACTCTCATGGCTCTTTTATCCCCTTCTCCAATTATGGTTTTTATATAGCTACAGGATTATTAGCTCCTATAGTTCCTTGGATAGACAATCTAAATGAGAAAGAAGTTTTAACTGCCGAAGAGTTATCTAGTGTATCTGGTAAAGAAATTACCAAAACTCTACACGATGAATACGTTAAAGCTATATCTGAGTTGCGAAATAAACAATGGTATCAGTATTATATGCCATGGCCAGAGTCAGATATCTATAATAATTTTGAACTAAAGATTGTAACTATAGATGGCAAAGAATATAGGCAAAAATCCGCATCGATAAAAACAAAAAACTTATACAATACAATATATAACCAGTGTACTATTATGTAACAAGCCTAATATTAGCGTCTGTATTTAACTGTTTTTTATACAGTATATTTTAATTTGCTAGTTTTTAACTAATATATGAAGTAGAATAGAAGAGAAAAACTAATTTTAAAGAATTTATAGTGTTATTTATTAAATTAATTTTTAATTTACGCTATATTTTACTATCCTTTTTAGTTATGTTATGCTGAAACGGCATTCTTATCGGCTAATACTTAAATCTATCTATCATTTGGTTAATGCTTATGGATATTAAAAAACTGAAAAAACTTATTGAACTTGTTGAATCTTCAGGTATAGATGAGCTGGAAATAAACGAAGATGGCTCATCGGTAAAGATAATTCGCAGAAGAGAACAAGCTTCAACTAACTTTGTTACAGATACACATCGTATAGCAGAGCCTAGCACTAGCAGTTTTGTCGCCGAAATCCCAGAACCAAAGCAAGAGGCTAAGCCAAGCATACAAGAAGATGGTCATACACTTAAATCACCTATGGTGGGAGTATTTTACCGTGCACCGTCACCTACATCACCTAACTTTGCTGAAGTTGGAGACAAAGTAAATGTAGGAGACCCCTTGTGCATTATTGAAGCTATGAAAATGATGAATCAAATTAAAGCTGATAAAGCAGGTGTTATAAAAGCCATTTTGGTCGACAATTCTCAGCCTGTAGAATATGATCAACCACTTTTTATTATTTCTTAAGAGGTTTCTATGCTGGAAAAGGTAGTTATTGCTAACCGTGGTGAAATCGCATTAAGAATATTACGAGCTTGTAAGGAGCTTGGTATTAAAACTGTTGCTGTGCATTCACAAGCAGATGCACAATTAATGCATGTGCATTTAGCTGATGAATCAGTCTGCATAGGACCTAATAATTCTACAGACAGTTATTTGCACATCCCTGCTATAATCAGTGCCGCAGAGGTAACAAATGCTTCTGCTATTCATCCTGGCTATGGATTTTTATCAGAAAACGCAAATTTTGCTGAGCAAGTAGAGCGTAGTGGTTTTGTTTTTATAGGACCGTCTGCTAATGTTATTCGCGTTATGGGTGATAAAGTAGCTGCCATTGAAGCAATGCGTAAAGCAGGAGTGCCTACAGTTCCAGGTTCTAATGGAGAGTTGACCGAGGATCATGCTAGAAACAAAAAAATAGCTCAAGAAATTGGCTACCCTGTTATTATCAAAGCAGCTGGTGGTGGTGGTGGTCGCGGTATGCGAGTTGTTCATAACTCTGAAGATTTAATTGAATCTATTGAATTAACTAAAGCCGAAGCTCTAGCTGCTTTTAATAATGGTAGCGTATATCTAGAAAAATACTTACAAAATCCACGCCATGTAGAAGTTCAGGTTTTAGCTGATATTACCGGCAATGCAATTTGTTTAGGCGATCGAGATTGTTCATTGCAACGCCGACATCAAAAAGTTATAGAAGAAGCCCCTGCTCCGCTAATTAATGAAGAAAAACGCCAACAAATATTAGACTCTTGCATTCAAGCTTGTATGAACCTAGGGTACCTTGGTGCTGGAACCTTCGAATTTTTATATGAAGATGGCGAGTTTTATTTTATTGAAATGAATACAAGAGTGCAAGTAGAGCATCCTGTAACTGAAATGATATCAGGTGTAGATATAGTAAAGGAGCAGCTTAGAATTGCATCTGGCTTGCCTCTTGAAATAAAACAAAGCGAAGTTGCACTTCAAGGGTGCTCAATAGAGTGTAGAATTAATGCTGAAGACCCTGATACCTTTATGCCTAGCCCAGGAACAATAACGCAATTCCATGCTCCAGGAGGCAACGGCATTAGAGTAGACACCCACCTTTATAGCGGTTATTCTATACCACCGTACTATGACTCTCTTATTGCTAAAATTATAAGTTTTGCTCCAGATAGAGCTACAGCAATTAGCCGAATGCTAAACGCTTTAGATGAAACAGTAATTGAAGGTATAAAAACCAATATACCATTACATCAAAAACTGCTTAGAGATCCTAATTTTGCTAAAGGTGGTGTTAGCATTCATTATTTAGAAAATCTATTAAAATCCTCAGAATAATAAAATAAATACTCCCGCAATCGGGAGTATGTTAATTAAGCAAGTAGCTTTTCTGCTAATATACCCTCACTAACGAATTTAAAATATCTTGGTAAGTTGTTGACATCCCGTGAAACTGCCCTTTAAATGTAAAGGTTAAAAAATTATTCATTATATCTAAAAACTCATAGTGCTTACGCATATCTTTTATTTTTATGGGAGATGAGTTAGTGCATAGGGTCTTTCCAGCACATACCGAATAAATGGCATTTAAATCTTGCTTAATGTCTAATATAGCATATGGGTTTTTTATATAATTGACGACAATGTCGTTTAATTTCACCTTTTGTAAAGGATAAATGTCTTTAATTTTATAACCATTTTTATTACCTCCTAATTTAATAAAAGAATCATGAAGATATTCTATTAAATTATATCCACCAGATTCAGATATAGCAAAAGGATATAAGTCTATTTGAATAAGTTGATATTTTAATTGGTCATATTTTTTTGTTATTTCATCAAGTGAAAGAGAAGGATCATGTTTTTTTACAACATTAAAAAATTTTTGCGGAGTAAATCTTAAATAAGGTATATGTTGTAAGGTTGTGATACGGTCAAACAGGTCAAACTCAATACCTTGTTTTTTAAACTCTTTTATTATATTTTTAATGTCTTTTTTCATCGAGTTGTAATCTATGGCGATAGTGGCATTATCAGCCCAAGGTGCAAAGCTATTAAATCTTAAATATTCTAATAAGGTATTTTCTGTAATCCAAAAATCTATTTTGAATTTATTAAAAATTTGAATAGTATTTTTTAGTAAATCTTGTAATATTAATAACTGCAAAGGTTCAGAAAATATTTCATTTCCTGGAACATAAAAAGTCATGGGATCTTTTTTATAAAAATTTAATATAGACTCTGGAAGTTTTTTTATGAACTTTTCACCATTTAGAGTATAATCGATAGTATCATCGTTATCACTAGCATAACTATAATTACTAGCAATTATTAAAAATATATTTATTAACAACAGAAAAAAATATTTTTTATTATATAACGTTCTCATTTTGTTCCTTAGTTATTGTTATTAGTTTACGAGAAAAAGATTGCTTTATTTTATATTTGCATTCAGTTTACCTTAGGTACTTCTTGCAATAATCACTTCGGCTTTTTCACGTATAAATGACTCTGTTTGATTATTCTCTTTTAACCAATTAGTAAATTTAACTTCAAATGCTTGCCATTTAAGGCTACGTAATTTTTGCAATGACTTTATCTCTACAAGTGATTTTTGTAGAAATCTATCTTTTGCTTGTCTAGTAAAATTTGAAGCTGCAAGCGCCCAGATACCAATAAAATCTTGATATTGCTCATTACCTGCAAGTATACAAAAATCTTTTATTTTATCCCACAAGGCTGTAAAGAAGCATTTTTTTGTGAATATTCCAAAAACTGGAAGTTTCCCTATAGCTAAAACATCAGATGTACTGATATCTCCAGTACTATAATTTATTATAGATCCTTTTTGTAAAAGTTTAAAGTCATTATTACTTAGTTTAGTAGGAGTTATCAAATGAATATTTTTTACATGTTTCCCTTGGGGATTCTCATAAATCATAAGCTCTACATACTTGCCATTATTATTAACTCCACAGACTTTAACAACTTGGAATGGACAGCATTTTAATAATAAATTTTTAAAATCTTTCTGTTTAAATGTTTCAATATAAAAACCATTGGTACTTACTAAAACAATATTTTTGCTACAATCGCCTTCTATTAACATCATAATTCTTACCATTTGTGCTAAAGATGAAACATTATGATCATAATGAAAATAAAAATTATTTTTACAGTTATTTATTTCATTGTTTAACATGGGATTTCTGCAATACTTACGCAGTATATTATCTTGAAATTGAGTTTTATGAAATGTAGGTTCACATAGGTATATGCGATTATAGTATAATCCCATTTTAAAATTTGCAATTCCATGGGGATCATCTTTGCTATAAAAACCTGTATCTCTCTCATATTCTGAAACCCCCACTGTTTTTTGCGCATATTCTCCCTTACTATGTTGCAAAGGAGCAATCAAACCAGCTGGACCGTGAAAGATAAAATCTGCTTCTTGTAGTAATTTATTAACTTCGTTTTCCTGATGCTCTTGCTGCCATTGTTGACTTTGAAACTTAGCATCATTTTTTATTCTTCCATTTAAAACATAGGTTTTAACCTCGAAAATGGTGGTAATGGCTTTTAGCTTTAAAAATTCTTCCTTGCTATCTACAAAATGCTCAAAAACAAAACTAAATTTTGCTACTGGATATATTTTTCTTAAATACTCTAATCCTCTGACTCCAGAGGCTACATCACCATAACCACGGGAAAGAATAGTTCCTCCCCTGTATTGCCGAGCAGCAACAACAATTTTAATTGTTTTTTTATTAAAAATTGAAGTTAAACCATTTTGTTTAATATTACTTATACTCTCTGTATTCTTAGGTTCTATATTACTATTTAATATTGTTTCTTTGATGTTCATTTTTATTCTTTGATTACCCAAGGTAATTTCTCAAACTTAGGCTTTGAATCATCTGGTTGCATGGTTATTTTTTTAGTATGGTTTATATCATATAGCTCTGCTGCAACAATTCCTGAACACAAACATAGTAGCGCCGGTAGACCTCCAACTGCAGCACTTGAAAAAAAACCTGTCAGCAAGCTAGTCTTCACACCCTTTATTAAGGTAACAGCAGTATAACTTCCCAAGGAACCTCCTAGTATGAAACCACAACTCGCTCCTGCAGTAATACCATAGGTATCATTGTTAGTTGTTTTTTTAACTAGTATTCTTAAATTATT
>CAKMZJ010000035.1 GCA_929200395.1 Candidatus Gorgonimonas eunicellae
TGTAAGTATTATACTGTTTTTGCACTGTAAAAAAAAGACTTTGTGGCTATCCATCACCCACCAAGCCTACGGCTATGGAAGGAGAATTCCGCCACGTTCGTTAAATATTACAGGATTTAAAGTATTGTTATTTTTTATAACTCTTTTAAAGTTAAGCTTGTTTAAAAAACTTGTATAATGATATATCAACTGTATTATTAATTTCTAAATTAACATGATGTTTCATTAATTTAAAGTGCCAAGATACTAAACTATCATATTGTTGACATTGGTGTACATAATCTAAAATACTTTGCGTATCAGGGTTTAGTATTTTTAGTAAATGTTTTTTACCTGATGCAGATAATGAATGTCCCTTTTCTAATAAAGACAATATAGTAATATTCTTGTTTATTTCATTATGTTCATCGCTATATGTATCTGCATCTTCATAACGGTAAAATAGTTTTAGGGACCTTTTGTAATGCTTTTTGCTTGATTGATATATAGAGTTAATAGCATCTAGATAACGATCTTGTTTAACAAAATCGAATATTTTTTTAGTAAAGTCTAAGTATTCAGGATCCAAGGTTATTTTATAAGATGTAGCCTCCATAAACAAAGCTTGCATCGGGTCTCCCATTGTCGTAGGTATTGCAGTGCTTCCTAAAGGTAGTAAAGACAAATATGGCTTTGCTGTTTGTAAAGCATAACTAGTAGTATTAGCTCCCTCTATTAATATTGGTATATTAGCTTGATCTATTAAATGATAGAAAATAGCTTTAGGTAAACAAGGATACAAAATAATAACATTCTTTTTTTCTGTAAAAGCTTTTTTTATTGTTGAGATATTATATTCCATACTAATGAAATCAAAAACAAGAGTATCTTCACTAGATAATTGTTTTATATTTAATGAAAGTGTATTTACTGGTATTGATAAAACTATAGGTTTTTCATCATTTTTAGAATTTAAGCTTTTTAATAAGTTCATCCAATTGTTTATAATATTAGTTTTGTTAAAAACATCCCTATGGTGTAAACCGTAAATTACTCCGTGGTTTATTCCTTGTATATTCTCTGATATAGTTGTTATACTGTCTACAATTAAACTAGCTTTTGATATTTCAAGAGTTTGTAATAATAAATCATAATACCATTTTTTTTTATCATTTGTAATCCCATACTTCAGTGGTAAAATGTTTTTTTCTTCTTTTAATATGCTATAAACTGGATTATTAATAGCTAAAATCTTATAGCTCGGATCACCAGTATTATTAGTGTTTTTTATATGTATTTCTTCAAAATACTTAGAAAATAAAAATGGTCTTAAAGTAATAAGGTTTTTTATATCCTTAACATGTTCAAATGGGACACAGGGCTGAAAATTAAGTATAATTTCATCAGGTATATAACTATATTGTTCTTCTTTAATAAAACATAGTTTAATAGTGCATTGGGCTTTTTTTATAAGATTATTGTTACCGTTACAATTAACATTTAACAAATAATAAATTTTATTTATTAGTATAATTTTGGCATCTTTGTCTACATCCTTTTTTAAAGGAATATATAGGTTTATGTTACGACATCCTAAAAAAATTAATCTATTCATTACGTTTATAACAGCGTTTTCATCACCAAAAGAGTAAGATTGGTTGTTATTAGTATTATCTTTAGATAAAATATTATGTAAATAAATTCCTATACAAGAAATATTGGAAATATTAATTAATACTTCTGTAAATATTTCTTTTGCTTTTTGTTCTAAAGTTAAAGTTGCTAAATCTAAATAATCAACTGTTTTGTTTTGTTGAAATTTTTTATTTTCATTCCACTCGTTTGCATGCATAACATTTTCATTAGATATTTTTTTTATTGTTCTTAAAGTTTTGCTTGGTAGACAAGTTTTTTTATATTGTTCATTTCTGCAATTAGTTAAAGCTACCTCTAATAAATTACATTTATTTCTGTGATTAAGTGCTGCATAATAATATGGATTATTGATGTGTTTTTTTACAATAGGATATTCTAATAATTTTAAAGCACAACTGTGATTAACATTATAAAAAGCGGTATGCAATATTGTTAGGTTACTTTTTTTATTTTTTATTAAAAGTAAACGCGGTATTGACTTAATTACATCCAAAACAATTGACATGTTTTTCTCATTATGATCAGATAAAATAAAATAATTAAAAACATCAAACAATATGTCTTCATTATTTATAGATACAACATACATTAAAAAAATTTTTAAAAAAAATGTATTATTACTATTCATAATAGCTGCTATTAAGCGTACAAGAATATACTTATCAAAGATGTCTATTTCCAACTCTTTATTTTTGTCTATCAACATATAAAAAAAGTGTTGCTTATTTTTTTTTATGATTTTTTTAAAAATCTCAGCATGTACTTCATTTTTTTTTGTATCATCATAGGATGCAATGACTTTATTAATTAATAACTTCATAATTTGTAGATTGTCATTATCTATACAGTTAATTAACAATAAATCAATTTGTTCTGACGTTAAAGTTATATCGTCTTTTTGATATATTTGAATTATTAACTTAGAAATATCAGCATCTGGATTTTTACAAGCATAAATAAACAAATACTGTTTTAAATATTGAGGTATTAATGTTATATTAGTGAACTTTAATATAGCATCATATAAAATATCAATACATTCATAATTTTTTTTTTTAATTGCGGTGGCTATTGGAGATTTTTCTTTAGGTAGATTAATTAATTTAAGCAATATCGTTTTATCTTTTTGGAGTAATTTTCTTAACTCACAATAATTATTATTTTCTAGAATATCTGTGACTAAATTTAACTGCTTATCTTTATCTGAAAAAATAGTTACATAGTATGTAGATATTTGTTTGTATAATTTGGTAAATGGCATATAGATATTAAAAACATAGGGTTGTGTTTCGTTAGATTTACTAGAGCTAGAACAGCTATTTTGATTTGTTTTTAAATTGTTCACCTTGGTACCAATAGAATTGCTATGCATAAAAAATTCCTAAAATTATAATAACATAATTAGATTTATCTAGACTTAAATATTATGATTAAAGTTCACTTTCATACAATTAAATTTATACACACGTGGTAGATGAAAATGCTAGGTTTCAGGGCTAAGTAAATCTTTTTAATAGTCACCATAGGGCAAGGCTTCTAAGCTTTTATCCTGCGTTAGCATTTCTTGATTTAGTCGACACTAAACTGCCTTGGCTAAAAACTTAGAATCACTTGTTGAAAACCAGCATATTAGTTTTCACTTAAGGAAATTATGCATAAGATTTTTGTTGGTGACTAGGTAACCATAGTCAGATAGTTATCTTTCTATTTCGGCGTCTATGAGGGGGTTTTCTTGAAACGAGAGATCGTTGTCGTCATCAAATACTGGATAATCTTCTTGATACTCTTCTCCAAAAATAATTTCTCCATTACTAGAGTTAGAGCTAATAGAGCTAAAACTAGTAGAGCTAGAGCTAGTAGAGCTAGTAGAGATAGAACTAGTAGAGTCATGGCTAAAAATATTTTCAGTGTTAATGGTAGGAGATACCAGCAAGCTGGTTTCATCCTCATCACTAATAGTAGGTAATTCCAACGAATTTATTTCGTTTTCAGTATTAATGTTAGGCGGTAAAGTATTATCATAATCAATACTATGTTCTAAAATAATATAATGTTTTTTTAATAAATGTGGATGAACATCTCTAGCAAAAGTAGAAAGTGATAGTGTTAAGCTCAGAAAAATTAAAAAGTTTTTAGTTAAGCTTGAAGTCAATAAATTTATTGTTTTTAAAGTCATTTTTAGTCCCATTATAAATTATATGTTTTAGGTGGAGTATATTCTAAACTAAAAAATTAAAAAAACAAATAATAATAGTAAAAGGTGTATGATGTTTACTTCAGCATCAGTAGTTATATAAAAAGCCGATAAACCATATTAATAAAAACTATATTTTTATTTTAAGGCTTGTATATGAAAGTAACTAATGGTGCTATACCTCAAGATAGTCAAAAAGCAGAGTTTAAAAAAGCCGGTAGTTTTTCAGGTTTAGGGAAAAAATTAAAAGTAACCTTAGCTACAATAAAAAAATACATTTCACCAAATATTCAACAAAAAAAAATTAATATAAATCTTACATCAAGAAATATAAAAACAAATGAAAGTAGCAATAAAACAATCCAGGCTACGAAGAAACAATCTAATAAAGCAAAGGTCGAGGTTAATAAAAAAGAAAGTGGCAATGATAAAGAGATAGAGGTTATCAAAAAATTTATTACAGATATTGACGCATCTACAAATAAAAAAGAGCTAAAAAGTGTTATGCTTGAAGTAAATAAAGAGTATATGTTTGAGGGGTTGCCACAGGATAAATATGATATTTTAAGCAAAAAAGTTAACGAGAAGCTAAAATTTTTTGCTAAAAAATACTAAGTATGCTTTTAGTTATACCATCTATCTGTGTTTCTATGTTTTCACATTTGTTTGAAATCAATTTATATATTCCTTATAGCTATGTTAAAGTTCATGTGGGTAAATACTTGTTTATTTGAGTCAAACTAGCCTCGTAGTTAGCAACTTGATAGTTTGTATTAAGGATATGCATTCTAGCTTGCAGTTTATATTTTTTGTGAATCCAAACCCTGTTTTTAACTTTGTAATATAGAGTTTGAGGTTTTTAATAGTTAAGTTTGTGTTTTCGGAAATTATTTTAAGTACTTAACTTGGGTTAGTAAATTTCCTAAATTATGGTATTATTCATTAATTTTATGGAGTTGATTTACTATGAGTGCTAAATATGCAGGATAAATTTATTCATCTAAGATTACATTCTGAGTTTTCGTTATCTTGTGGGATGGTAACCGTTGATAAGCTAGTTGAAAGTTGCAAGCAGCAACATTACCCAGCTGTTGCTATAACAGATTTATCAAATTTATGCGTGCTTATAAAGTTTTATACTAAAGCAATAAAATCCGGTATAAAGCCAATATGTGGTGCAGAAGTCTTCTTGCATAGTGCTACTGGTAAACAATACTCTATAGTTTTATTATGTATAAATAACACTGGTTATAAAAATTTAATCGAATTAATTTCTCGTGCGTATGTAGAAAATCAAAAAGATGCACTCCCTATAGTAGATCAGTCTTGGTTTCATGAATTATCAGATGGTTTAATTATGCTGTCTGGTGGGGTTGATAGTGATATTGGCGAAGCAATTATTTCTAATAATTATAATCTTGCAAGCCAGTTATTACGGCAATGGATGAGCTTATTTCCAGATAGATTTTATCTTGAGTTACAACGCTTAGGCAAAAACTTTGAAGAACAATATATTGCAGCTGCCTTAAATTTAGCAGAATCTCATAGTTGTCCTGTGGTAGCTACTAATAATGTAATGTTTGTTGACCGCGATGATTTTATACCTCATGAAGCAAAGTCTTGTATACATGGCGGATTTATTTTAAATGATAGCAGACGGGAAAAGCAGTTTTCTGAAGAGCAATATTTTAAATCTGCAACCCAAATGCAACAATTATTTTCCGATATTCCAGAAGCTATAGAGAATACTCTAGAAATAGCGCGCCGATGTACTGTAGATATTGAGTTAGGTAAAAATGTATTACCTGAGTATCCAATACCTCAAAACGAAACTATAGACTCGTTTTTTCGCAAAACATCTCATGATGGTCTTAGCTCTAGATTAGCTTCTATTATTGATAATAATAAAAATTCAGAGGAAGACTACCGCAAACGGTTAGATTTCGAACTAAATGTAATTATCCAAATGGGGTTTCAAGGGTATTTCCTTATTGTTATGGATTTTATTGGTTGGGCTAAAAAAAATAATATCCCTGTAGGTCCAGG
This sequence comes from Candidatus Gorgonimonas eunicellae, assembly GCA_929200395.1. Lineage (GTDB taxonomy): Bacteria > Pseudomonadota > Gammaproteobacteria > Pseudomonadales > Endozoicomonadaceae > CAKMZJ01. The sequence goes on from CAKMZJ010000035.1 coordinate 5,876, forward strand.
TCGTGGTTCAGGTGCGGGATCTCTTGTTGCTTACTGTTTATATATAACCGACTTAGATCCATTAAAATATGATCTTCTATTTGAGAGATTTCTAAATCCAGAAAGGGTATCGATGCCCGATTTTGATATCGATTTTTGCATGGATAAACGTGATTTAGTAATCGATTACGTAGCTCAAAAATATGGTAGAGAGGCGGTATCTCAAATAATAACGTTTGGTACTATGGCAGCAAAAGCTGTTGTTAGAGATATAGCAAGGGTTCAAGGGAAGTCTTATTCGTTAGGTGATAGAATATCTAAAATGATCCCAGCAGATATCGGCATGACTTTAACTAAGGCTCATGAACAAGAAGAAAGTCTGCGTGAGTTTTTAGAAACAGACGACGAAGCAAGTGAAATTTGGCAAATGTCTTTAAAGCTTGAAGGTCAAGCACGTAATTTTGGTAAGCATGCTGGTGGAGTAGTAATTGCTCCTAATAAAATAACAGACTTTTCTCCTTTGTATTGTGATGAAAACGGACAAGGCTTAGTAACTCAGTTTGATAAAAACGATGTTGAAGCTGTTGGGTTAGTAAAATTTGACTTTCTTGGATTGCGTACCTTAACTATTATAGATTGGGCTATTACAGCTATTAACAAGAAAAAAGCAGCAGAAAATCTTCCGTTTGTTGATATTAATAAAATTGACCTAGACGATAACAGGGTTTTCGCTGAGCTGAAAAAAGGTGAAACCACAGGAGCTTTCCAGCTTGAATCTTCAGGAATGAAAGATTTAATAAAAAAACTGTTGCCTGATTCTCTAGAAGATATAATCGCCCTTGTTGCTCTATTTAGGCCTGGACCATTACAATCGGGAATGGTAGAAAACTTTATTAATCGAAAGCATAAACGAGAGGTGGTTTCTTACCCTGATGTGCAGTACCAGCATGAATTATTAAAACCTATTTTAGAGCCTACTTATGGTATTATTCTTTATCAAGAGCAAGTAATGCAAATTGCTCAGATTTTAGCTGGATATACTCTAGGTGGCGCTGATATGCTTAGGCGTGCTATGGGTAAGAAAAAACCCGAGGAAATGGCAAAACAAAGAGAAGTATTTCGTGATGGTGCTAGTAAACAGGGAGTAGATCCTGAACTAGCTATGAAGATTTTTGACTTAGTAGAAAAATTTGCTGGATATGGATTTAATAAATCTCATTCAGCTGCTTATGGATTAATCTCATATCAAACTCTGTGGTTAAAAACGCATTATCCTGCTGAATTTATGGCTGCTGTTATTAGTTCCGATATGCAAAACACCGATAAAGTCGTTTCTTTAGTTAAAACCATTCATAATATGAAAATAAAGCTAGAGCTTCCTAATATTAATACAAGCAATTATCATTTTTTTGCTTGTAAAGATGATGAAATTACTTTTGGTCTTGGTGCTATAAAAGGTTTTGGCGAGGCTGCCATAGAAGCTATTATCAATGACAGAAATGCTAATGGTTATTTTAAAGATCTCTGTGATTTTTGTTTTCGGGTTGGTGGCTCTATAAACAAAAGATCAATGGAAGCATTAATTTTTTCCGGGGCTTTAGATGTACTTGTGGATCAACAGCAACACGACCCAGCATTAGCTAGAGCAATACTAGAAATTAATATGCCAAAAGCCCTTAAAGCTTCAATGCAAGAAGAGCAAAATAGTAAATCAGGTGCTATGGATTTATTTGGTGGGTTGCAAAAATCAGATAGCTTTAAAAATAGCTTATTGCAAGATTATAACAATATAAAACCTCTAGATATGTTACATTTGTTAACTAAAGAAAAAAATTATCTAGGAGTTTTTTTTAGTGGTCATCCACTTGATAGTTATCAGTATGAACTAAATCATTTTACTAGTAATAAAATTAATAAATTAGAGCCCAGAAAAAAACAAACGCAATTTATTGCTGGTATAATAACCAATATTAGAATTAATCGTAATAAAAGTAATGAAAAATTCGCTAATGTAACCATAAGCGATGAAGCAGGAGAGATAGAAATAACATTGTTTTCTAAAATACTTTCTGAGTATGAACATTTTATAGAAAAAGATAAAATAATACTTGTAGACGGTGAGGTTTATCATGATGATTATTCTGGTAAGCTTAGAGTTAGAGTTAATGCTATTTTAGATATAGCTGCTGCTAGGGTAAGGTTTGCTAAAAAGATTAAACTGCATATTAAATACGATCAAGTAAACCAAAAAACAACAGAGCTTTTGCTAGATGCCTTTGATAAAAATCCTGGCAGCATGCCAGTAGACATTAAAATAACTAAAGGTAAAATATCAGGAGAGTGGAAGCTGGGGCAAGGATATCAAGTCAACCCTACGGATGATTATCTCAAAGCAGCTAAAAAAATATTACCTGAAGATCAGATTAGTGTAATATATACACCTTCTACTTGAAGATACGTTTTTCAGCAGATAGTTTTTGGCATTATTAAATAATGCGCCTACTGTGGATATTTATATTCGCACTAAATCAAAAAGTAGTAACGCAGTTTAAAAGCAAGAAATCTTGCCCTGTGAGAGCAATTAAATCTTTTTACTAAGCTCTGAAAATATGTATATTTTAAATTATAAGCATTATGTATAAACATAACTCAGTAAAACTTTAAATATTTAATTAATGAGGCCAATATGAGTTTTAAAGAAATCCCGGCAGGGGAAAATATCCCTAATGATATTTATGCTATTATAGAAATACCAGCGAATTCATCGCCAATAAAGTATGAAGTTAATAAAGATTTTAACGCTTTAATGGTAGATCGATTCATGGCTACTCCTATGTTTTACCCAGCTAATTATGGTTTTATCAATAAAACTTTAGCAGACGATGGAGACCCTTTAGACGTGTTGGTAATCACACCACATCCAATAGTTCCAGGATCTGTAATTCGTTGTCGCCCTATTGGCATGTTAAATATGTCAGATGAAAAAGGTCAGGATGAAAAAGTAATAGCTGTGCCTGAAGATAAGCTTTGTAGTAATTACCACTCAGTTCAAGAGTATAGCGATTTACCTGAAATGTTAATTAAGCAAATAGAACATTTTTTTGAAAATTATAAAGATTTAGAGCAGGGTAAATGGGTTAAAATAGAAAACTGGGAAAATGCTGAAACTGCACGCACCTTAATTTCTAAATATGCAGCTGCTTATACAGAATAATATAGCTGATAATTTTTATACACATTCAAAGTATAACTGCATGCTACTATTATTTGTATGCGGTTAACTTAACTGATCTAAGATTATTTATGAACGCTGATCTACTAACTTGCTTATCTCCACTTGATGGACGCTACGTTTCAGATATAAAACCGTTAAAAAATATTTTTAGCGAATTTGGTTTGATTAAATACAGAGTTTTAGTTGAAATTAAATGGATAATACAACTAACAGAAAACCCTGAAATACAAGAGACAAAACAATTATCAGCAACAGCTAAGAAATATTTAAATAAAATTTATGAAGAGTTCGATATAAACGACTGTAGCAGAGTAAAACAAATAGAGCAACAAACAAAACATGATGTAAAAGCGGTGGAATACTTCATAAAAGAAAAAATATCAAACGACAAAGAGTTGGCAAAAGTTGTTGAGTTTATTCACTTTGCTTGCACATCAGAAGATATAAACAATCTTGCTTATGCTTTAATGTTAAAAGAAGGCATATCAGAAGTACTAATTCCTAGTATGCAACAACTAATAACTAAAATTACTAATATGTCTGTTGAGTATGCAGATATTGCTATGCTTTCTAGAACTCATGGGCAGTCAGCGTCACCAACTACAGTTGGTAAAGAAATGGCAAATTTTGCCTATAGATTGCAGCAACCATTAGAAGAATTAAAACAAGTAAAAATTTTAGGTAAAATAAACGGCGCTGTTGGTAACTATAATGCACACTCTATAGCATACCCAGAGTTAGATTGGATAGCTATAGCTACAAAATTTATTACTAATCTAGGAATAACCTATAACCCGTATACCACACAAATTGAACCGCATGATTATATAGCTAATATTTGCAGTAGTATAAAACGGTTTAATAATATTTTACTTGATTTTAATAGAGATATGTGGGGGTACATTTCTTTAAACTATTTTAGTCAAAAAGTGGTTGCTGGTGAAGTAGGATCATCAACTATGCCTCATAAAGTTAATCCAATAAACTTTGAAAATTCAGAGGGTAACCTAGGATTAGCGAATGCTTTATTTGAACACTTTGCCACTAAGTTACCAGTTTCGCGCTGGCAACGGGATCTTACAGATTCCACTGTTTTACGAAATATTGGTATTAGTTTTGGATATAGCATTTTAGCCTATAATTCTACTATTAAAGGAATAGATAAACTAAAAATAAATAAACAACAGTTAGATTATGATTTAAATAATTCTTGGGAAGTAATAGCAGAAGCAATTCAGACTGTAATGCGTCGTTATGCTATAGATAACCCTTACGAAAAACTAAAGCAATTAACACGTGGTAATGCAAAAGTTACCAAAGAATTACTGCATGATTTTATCGATACATTAGAGTTACCAGCAACAGTAAAACAACAACTAAAAAAATTAAACCCAAGTAACTATATAGGGTATGCAGCATCTCAGGCTAAAAGCATTGATATCTTTCTTAATAAAACCTAATTTTATTATTTATGATAAAAAATAATCAACTTAAAGGAATTAAAAGATGAGGGTGGTTTTATTTTATGGGTTTGTTGCACTGTTTAGCATGATATCTATATCTTACCCTACAAGTAATTGTAATGCTGATTGGTGCACGCATTGCTTAAGTGATCCTTGTAAGTGTGATGAATGGGATATTTGAATATCAACTAACAGGCGTATCATGTTTTAACAGATGTTTTTTAGCTTTATCTGTTAAGATGCGACCCCTTGAGGTTCTCATTAAAAACCCTTGCTGAATTAAGTACGGCTCTACTGTTTCTTCTATTGTAGTTTTTTCTTCGCTTATTGCAACAGCAATGCTGTCTATTCCAGCAGGACCGCTGTTAAAATGATTATGTAATATTTTTAATAAGTTAATATCTAGGTAGTCTAAACCCATGTCGTCTACTCCAAGCATTTTTAATGCTTCGCTTGCACAACAACTGTCTATAATTCCGTTGTTTTTAACTTCTGCAAAGTCTCTTACTCTTCTTAATAATCTATTTGCAATTCTTGGTGTGCCTCGAGAACGCTGAGCAATCGCCATTGCTCCTGTGTTATCAATCGAAATATCGAGTAATTTAGCAGACCTTAAAACTATAGTTGTCAATTCTTCTTCTTTATAAAAGTTTAGTCTTTGCATGATGCCAAATCTATCTCTTAATGGAGATGTTAATAACCCAGATCTGGTTGTGGCACCTACTAGAGTAAACTCAGGTAAATCTAAGCGGATAGATCTGGCAGCAGGTCCATCCCCTAGCATAATATCAAGCTTGTAGTCTTCCATCGCTGGATATAATATCTCTTCTATTGCTGGAGATAGTCTATGTATTTCATCTATAAATAGAATATCTCCTTGCTCTACATTAGTAAGTAGAGCAGCTAGATCGGCGGCTTTTTCTAAAATAGGTCCTGAGGTAATATGTAGCTTTGATTGCATTTCATAGGCTAAAATATTAGCTAATGTAGTTTTTCCTAACCCCGGAGGGCCAAAAATAAGAGTATGATCTAACGCATGATTTCTTTTTATTGCGGATTCAATAAAGATACGCATTTGCTCTGCAACAGCACTCTGGCCTATATATTCAGATAACTTTATAGGGCGCACTTTATTTGTTATACCAACATCTTTGGTTGTGCTTTCTTCTGAGTTCAGCAAGTTGTCTGGCTGTAACATGTTTTATTTCCTAAATTAACACTAAATCAAAGCTTATTGTATACCTAGCAAGAGTAGAAATAAAATACAATTTTATATCAACCACTTTTCATGAAATATTATGCTAATATTTAAAAATAAGGTAGTTGTATTCTTTTGTATTTTTAATGGAATGAATTATGGCAAACAGCAGAGTAAACAATTCTCAAACTACAAAAACACAAAATATTTCTGAAGAATACAACAAACCATTACCTGAGACACCTAAAAGTTTATTTGCTAAGTTTAAAATATCTGTTATAGAAAGAACAAAAACTTGGTTATCTAAAACTGTTGGTTCTTTGTTTAGTTTTATAAAAAGTGACGGCAAAAAAATACACAACAGAAATATAACAAAGAGCAAGCAAAAAAATAAATACACAAAAGATACGAAAGTACAGCACCAATCAAAAACCACTGTAGACCCATATAAGACAGAAAGCTTGGATGAAATATATGGCACACTTCATGATTTTATAGGCACACCAAATCCAGAAGAAGAGATATATATGAATCTTCAAGATGTACAAGCACAAGGTGAAGTGATTTATGAAAATGTTAAAGGTGTACAACAGCTTAAAAAAGAACAAGCTTTTGGTAGTATAGACAGTTGTATGAAAGCTTTAGGAGAATGTTTGCAGTCAGGTAAGCATGAGTTGACTAAAAGCGCATCAGTAGAAACCGATACGTGGTTTAAAAGTATACGAGGTAAAGCTAAACAATTTAATCCAACAGAATTAGTGCCAGCGAATAAAGCTCATAATAAGTATAGAGCTATAGGTTGTCCGATACACAGCTCAGCTACAAAGCATAATATTTATCATGCAAATAAAATAACTATTGGAGAAAGTAGTTATATAGCAGCTCAAGGACCTTATACAGAAGGTGACGATATAGCAATAGCTGGAGATTTTATTGCTATGATCGCAGAAAACGACAGCCCGATATCAATTTCGCTTAACGAAAAAATTGAGTTTTTTTCTAATTCTAATGTAAGAAAAAACAAGATGCTTCCACCGCAAAAAATAGGGGAGACAATAAATATTCCCACTAAAACAGAAAATGGTGAAACTATTCGCGAAGCTACAACGATAACAATGATGAATTCGATAAAAGATAGTAATAATGGTTTACAAGTAGATGTTTTATCCATTAATGGAAAGCAACATGTTCGTATATATGATTTAAATTGGAAAGATCATACTGGTGGTGACCCCGAACGCATAGCAGCAATATCTTTATTTGTAGAACAGTTGGGCTACTTACCTGAATTAAAGGATAGAAAAGACAAGCCTACAATAATAAATTGTAATGCTGGTGTAGGTAGAACTGGTACCACCATTTTAGCGAATCATATGATAAAAGAAATTAAACAAGGTAAAATGTTAAGCGAGTCTAAACTTGAAAAAGATATATTATATATAAGAAATAATAGGCCATCATTAGTACAAGACGTTACGCAATTAGAAACTCTTAAAAAGTTTGTAGCGCAAGGTAATGATTTTGTAAGTAATATGGAGGGATATTTTAAATCTTAACAATTGTTTTCTTCGATAGTATTAAAACCATTGTTGTCTATTAATAAATTTTTTTTACTGTTTTATTGTTGATACTTAAAGTTATTAAATATTGTGCGATAGTTTCAATGTAGTATTTTTTTTATGTATCAGTCTTTAATAAAGTTATTGTAAAAAAAATTATAATAAGTAGTATCGATATATAATTTAAAAGTGAAGTGTATAACTATTTAATGCTTGCTGTTTGCTAAGTTAACTAGCAGCCATAATGCTTTTATAAAAACAGGATCGTTGTAATAAAGGTTGGTTACTTTTGTTTGTTTTATCTTTTGATCAGAGGGGTGATTACTTATGTCAATGATAGATTTACAAGAATTAGAGAAAAAACTTTTAGTATTAATAGAAAAATATGAAATCGCCAAAATGGAAATAGAAGATTTAAACTCCATAAATAGTGAATTATTACATCGAGAGTCTGAGTTGAAAAGACAATTAGATGATTATAAAAAAAATATTTCTTCAATAATAGGAAAAATTGATACTAGTGTTGAACAAGAAGCAGAGGTAGCATCAGTAACACTAGAAGGCTTGGCTGTAAAAGAAGCACAAGCTTCTAGTGTGTAGTGTTTTGCTTATCTAAGAAAATATTAACCAAAGATTAATTATTGTATTACAGTGTTAAGCTATTAGAAATAATGACAATATAAACTTGATACAAGCCGTTAAATAAACATCAGTATTATTGACAGCTTAATCAAGGTTTAAGTTTATAGTATTTGTTTTTTCAGGATTGATATATATAGTTTGTATATACTGTAATATAATATTTTAATATAAACTTCTTTTTGGAGTGTTCTTAAATGCAGACAGTTACTATAGTTATAATGGATAAAGAGTACAGGATACAGTGTCAAGAAGATGAAGAGGCACAGCTAAAGCAAGCAGCGGAGTATTTAAATAATAAAATTACCGAAATCAAGAAAAGTCTTGGAGGTATTGGTACTGAACGTATCGCAATTATGGCTGCTATTAATCTCTGCTATGAGTATTTATCAATTAATAATAAGGTAGAAAAACAAAATCGAGAAATAAAATTTAAAGTAGATAACCTGCTACAAAAAGTTACTAGCTCATTAGTGTTATAAAAACTCTACTTTCTATCCTAGTAAATTCAGTATAAATTACTTTAAGTGAATCTTTGTTGACAACTAGCTAAGGTTTTATTTATCTCTGTTTAGCTAATAGGAACTAATTAATTGGTTAAGTTATAATTTGCTATTTAAATAAGGCAATAATATAACTCTTTTTTGAAAATATATTTTCGTTGGGTAGTTTTTAATTATTTAACATAAAAGCCACTTTAGTTGTTTAGTGATAAGAAATTAACAATAATAGCTCATCCCAATAATCAATTCCCTTTAATATAAAATGCTCTTTAAAATAGCAACTTAGTGATTAAGAGGTAACAATGAATTGGGTTCAAATGACTTTTCCGCAAACAGTTAAACCAAAAAATTTTATCTACATCAATGCTATTATAATAGAAAAAGGAGCTGTAGATGTTATCATAAAAAACTATAGTAAAGATAGTTTGTCACCACAGCATCAAATGATTGCTTTATTTGATAATAAATCTACAGCTTTGCAAGTTAAAAATACTCTATGCGATTTTTTTAAGATTTTAAATATAAAAATAGGAGAGCTAGAAAATAAATCTTGGAAGAAACAAGCAATAGATAAATTTTCTTTAATTAATATTACAAACAAATTATATATACACCCTAAATGGAAACAACCTCCAAATAATAACAATATGCAGAATATGGTTATTAATACAGGGATTTCTTTTGGTTCAGGTAAGCATTCTGCTACTAAATTGTGCCTAGGATGGATAGCAAAATCTAGCAAAATAAAAGATTGTAACGCTTTAGATTATGGGTGCGGAACTGGGATTTTGGCTATATCTTCGTTGTTATTTGGTGCAAAATCAGTGATAGCTACAGATATAGAGCCTGATGCTCTTAAAGAGACTAAAAAAAATGCTAAAGATAATAATATAACTGGCAAACAACTACAAGTTTATACTGTTGATAAAATTCCAGATAATCCTGTAGATATTTTATTTGCGAACCTTTACGGTGCTTCTTCATTAATAACACTTGAACCTACTTTAAGACAGCTTATTAAAATAGGCGGCTTAATATTGCTTTCTGGGTTTCAAAGCAACGAGAGCAAGTATGTAGAAAAAGCATACTTATGTAACTTCGATTTAAAAAACAGATTAGTACAAAACGACTGGATATTACTAGTTGCTCAGCGTAAGTTTTAAGAAAAAACAGGTGAAGGATTGCTAATCTGGGTATTTTTTGTATTCAAAACATCTTCCATTTCAAAAAAACCTACATCATGTTTAAATATAAATTCTGCTGCTTTTACCGCACCTTTTGCAAACACACTTCTGTGATGTGCCTTGTGTTTTATTTCTATAGTTTCTTCATCTGTAGTAAATATAACACTATGTTCACCGACGATATTACCGCTACGACGAACGCTAAAACCCAAAGTATTTTTAGGTCGTACGTTATTGTTGCTAATATTACTAGCAAAGAATATATCTGTGTTTTTTATCTCTTTATTTCCATAAAGAGCCCGTGCAATTTTTAACGCTGTTCCTGAAGGAGAATCTTTTTTGTATCGATGGTGTGCTTCTTCGATATCTATATCTGCATCATGCTTAAAAGGTTCTGCAATGTTTTTTAATAAAGCACAAATATTATTTATGCCTAAACTCGTATTTTCTGCATATAAAATTGCTGTTTTTTTACTAGCTTCTTTTATGAATTTTAACTGATCTTCATTTAAACCTGTTGTTGCTATTACTATTTTTTTCTTATATTTTTTACATAAAGTAACCGCTTTTATTGATGACTCGGCAGTGGTGAAATCTATTATTACATCTAGATTATGAATGTTTTTTTCTAGGTCGTTTGAAATTATTAGAGAGCCGTTTTTTTCATCTAAATCTGGATACAAAGATGATAGTTTTTTTCCTGATAGCTCGCTACTAGGGCTGGCTATTGCAGCACAAACAGTTGTATGTTTATTTTTAATAACTTGCGGTATTATATACCTCCCTGTGCGGCCTGTTATGCCTAAAACTCCTATTTTTATCATTAAAAATTATCCTTGATTACAATACTATCTAAATTAAAAATACTCTATAAAAAATATAGAAATAAAACTAGCGTCTAATCTAGCTAGCATAAAAACTTAACATTTGTAAAGAAACAACCATCTATTAACAAATGTTAACAGATAATTATTTTGCTGTTTATTTACGTTAGTTAGCGTTAAGTATTTCCATCTTGTTTTTCTTTAATTTCATCTAAGGTTTTACAGTCAATACATTGTGTTGCTGTTGGCCTTACTTCGAGTCTTTTTATCCCTATTTCTATTCCGCAGCTCTCACAATAACCATATTCCTTTTCTTCTATACTTATTAATGATTGATCGATTTTTTTTGCTAACTTACGCTCCCTATCTCTAGTTTTAAGTTCTATACTAAACTCTTCTTCTTGGTTTGCACGATCTACAGGATCTGGAAAATTAGTTGCCTCTCCCTTTAAGTGTGAAACTGTTTTATCTACATCAGCCATAAGCTGGTGCTTTAAGTTTAGCAATATTTTTGTAAAATGCTCTCGTTGCTTTGCATTCATGTACTCCTCTCCTTCAACCTCTTGGTAGGGAGGTTCTTGAGAGAATAAATGTTGATTGCTATGCGTATCTGACATAGTTACAACCCACCATTTGTTTGTGAAAGAGTAGTTTTATATTAAAATACCTTTTACACTTCTTTTTATATAAGGCATTTTACCGTATGTTTAATTATAACAGGCAAAACTGTATCTATAGTTTGCGCGCTAAATTTCGGCGACACATCTTTTGCTTCAAGATAATAGCCCTAATTTTCTTTACTACAAAAACAGTATAACATCTAGAAAAATAAATTTACATTATATTTAAAGATGACGCAATAGAAAAAATACTATAAAATGAGTAAAAACTTGTTTTTGTTTTAAATACTTATGGTTTTAGTTACTATTTACAGGGCGTATATAGTTGCTGTTGTAATAAAAAACACATATGCTAAGACCAAGTAACTATGCGAAATAAACTGAGGTGTTTTGATAATTGACTATAGATACTATTAATTACTACAGCCATGCGATTAGACTTATTGATTTAACATCGCTAAATAATAACGATAGCCACAAAAATATTACCGATTTGTGCAACAAAGCTAAATCTCCGCAAGGTAATGTTGCTACCGTTTGCGTTTACCCTAAGTTTATAAAAACAGCAAGAAGCTGTTTAGATAGCCTAGAGCTTAATCAAGTTAAAATCACAACGGTTTGTAACTTCCCTCATGGTAATTATAAAATAGAAACTGTATTAGCGGAAATAGAAACTGCAATAAGTTTAGGAGCTAACGAAATAGATGTCGTTATTCCTTATAATAAATTAATTGCTAACAAAGATACGAATACCCCGTATAAGTTATTAAGAGCAGCTAAAGAAATATGTGAATCCACAATAAAATTAAAAGCAATAATAGAGTCTGGAGTTTTACAATACAATAGTTTGATAACTGATGCCACGTATTTATCTATTGATGCAGGGGTTGATTTTATTAAGACATCTACGGGAAAAGTACCAAACAATGCAAGTTTAGCTAGTGCTGAATGCATTCTTAATGCTATAAAAAAGTATAGCAGTTCTGTGGGTTTTAAGGCATCTGGTGGAATTAAGCTTGCTGAAGAAGCTATTAGGTATTTGCAATTAGCTGAAAATATAATGGGGAAAAACTGGATATCCGTTGATACATTTCGCTTTGGTGCTAGTAGTTTACTAGATAGCCTTGTTAGACCTTTAAAAGCTACTTAACATAGATTAAATTAAAATTATCTGATAAACTACAAAACAATTTCAATTTTATATATGTTTTAGAGGAATTTAATGGCTATTAGTTCAATAGATGATATTTTAGCAGATATTAAAATAGGCAAACCCATTATCATGATTGACGATGAAAACCGTGAAAACGAAGGTGATATCATCGTTGCAGCAGAAAAAACAACTCCAGAAATCATAGCTTTTATGATCAAAGAAGCTCGAGGTTTACTATGCTTGAGCCTAACACAAGCACAATGCGAAAACCTTAATTTAAAACCTATGGTTGCAGCACCTGAAAACGGGTCAAAATTTAAAACAGCTTTTATGACATCAATAGAAGCCGCTGAGGGAATAACCACAGGAATTTCAGCTCATGATAGAGCTACAACAATTTTAGTTGCGAGCAATCTAAACTCAACTGCAAAAGACATAATGCAACCAGGCCATATATTTCCAGTAATGGCAAAACCAGGCGGTGTTCTGGAAAGAGGCGGTCATACAGAGGCAGGATGCGATTTAACAAGATTAGCAGGGCTAACTCCAGCAGCTGCGATAATAGAAGTTATAAACGATGATGGGTCTATGTCTAGAACTAAAGATCTAGAAGTTTTTGCTAAAAAACATGGATTAAAAATAGGAACAATAGAAGATTTAATAAAATATAGAACAAAAAATAACTGCTAGTTTGTGTAACTAATTTAACTACAAGGATATGTTCTAAAAAATTAAATACTTAAGCTATACTGTTGGTATTGTGTTATTTTTTAAACTTTTATTTATTAGGATTTATTGTATAAAAAATACATTTCTATTTGTAAATTTAGTGTGTATTACAAGGATGAATGAACCATGAAAGATGTTAGTACTGGTAAGATAATAAGCCCTACGGGAGTTCAAAACCAAAGACAGCAGTATAGTAGAGATGAGCCAATAGAAATATCCCAAAATAATAAACAAAAGATATCATTTAAGTCGGTTCCTGTAGAAGGGTACATGAAAGTAGAAATAGATGACTCTCTATCGCTGGGTTATACCGCAGAAACAAGTATTACTAATAGAACGATAACTCCTAAAGCAGACTTAAGCTCCGGCAAAAAAACAGTTGCTCCTCCTGATGTTAGTTTAGCAGATATCTCTGAAACCATGATTATGGATATGAAATTTGTAAATGGTCCAACAACGCGATCTGCAGGGGCAGGAAGCTTTGGTGAGGTAACATATGCTGTAGTAGGAGAAACAGAAGAAAGCATAAAAAAGTATAACAAAAAAAGATGGAAGATAAAAAAACCGGGGTCAAAAAAAGTATCACGTCCTCTATCTGTATCTAGAATATTAGTCAAAAAAACACCAAAAGAAACAAAAGATAATTTTGATATTTCAGAAAGCATGTTTCGTTTTGATCAAACGGCTAGCATTATGGAAGAAACAGAAAAAAACACAATAGTAGGTGTTGACTCAAAACCACTCTTTTTAAACCCTGCTGTTGTGACGGTGTTTCAAGGTGTAGAGCTTACGAAGCTATGTTTACCAGATGAAAAACTAGCAGAAGCAACAAAGCCGTTATCATACTTAGATAAGCTATGTATTGCTCATCAAATAACAGAGAGTATAGCTAGTTTGCATGCTAAGGGTATGGCTCACAAAGATTTAAAGCTTAGTAATGTGTTAATAACTACACAAGGTATAATCAGTATAATTGATAATAAAGGTATTACAGTCGGTGAGCCAGAAAATTATAAGTTCATGCATAAACCATCTACAAAAACACTTAGATACAGCCCTCCAGAAGTTATAAACGATAATTGTTAT
>CAKMZJ010000036.1 GCA_929200395.1 Candidatus Gorgonimonas eunicellae
CAAGTAAAAAATTGACATTAGAACAAAAAGCAATGCTATTTACTGCGATTAGTAAAAAAAATTTAGTGCTATACACTGAATTAGTAAATAATAGTGACTTAACTGTAGAAGAAAAACATTATCTTTTAAAAGTCAATTCTAGTAACTGTACAATATTATAAATATCTATTTATATAGGTAGTATTTTAATCTGTTACCTGTATAAATTTGTTATTTATTCTAAAATTTAGTATTTGTATATATTGTATATAAATTATTCGTACTATCAAGAAAAAAATTATCTAAATAAATTTTTAATAAAAGCAAACTTTATTTTATTGTTTTTGTCTATCTAAATATACAAATAAAGGTAATCAATGGATATTAATTATTACTAATGATCCGCGCTTTTTAATTTTTAAATTGTATTGTTAAGATACATTGCAATGCGATTGTATTCCTGCGGTATTTTTCTTAGAATTTAATCTTTTTATTTAGCTCTGAAATTTAGCATTGCACCTGCTACGTATACAAACTTAATTCAAATTCAATTAATAAGGAGTTTAAAATATGAATAATACTCTCCGACGTGTTTCTTTTAGTGATGAAGAACCACAAGTAGAAATGCTAGATAATAAAGATGATGCTAACATCGAAAGTATAACATTTAGCTATAAATCAGTAGCAAGTGACAACAGTAATTCTAAAATTATAAATTCAACTGTTGACGATCCACATCAAGAAGAAATTAGCTTAGATGAATATAGTATAGCTATTAAACCAGATGATGTGCAAATTAAATATTGTAATGATATAAGTACCCATATTAAAACATTGCAAAACTATTTTAGGTCATCATATGCTACTGAAGATCATGTTAAAAATAAAGAAATATTCAATATATTAAAAAAAGCATCAAGGATGTTGCTTAAAAATAAATTATTAAAGATGGAGGAAACATCTGAAGATATAACATCAAAGGAATTTTTATTTAGCTATATAGAACCTATAGCTTCTTCTAATAGCTATAAACATTCAATACATAGCGAACGTCTAAAAGAGCAATGTCTAAAGGATATCAAATCTATAGAAAAAAAAATGTCTAAAAAACAAAAATTATGTAATAGAGATATCCATAATTTTTTTACAAAAATAAATGGATGTCTTCTATTATTAGATATAGATCAAGTAGAAAACAAATTTATTACATATATCATAGCTGTTATGTTTGAAGAAATTATAAAAAAAGCACATAGTAAATCTACTTTATTAAATATTATTAGTGTACATATAAATAATATAAATAGTTATTTCACAAATATAGATAAATTAAAAATAATACAACAAATTTTAGATCAATTAATTTATTGGACAATAAATTATTATACAAATTCTAACTATAGTTCAAATTATATAATAGAAAGAAGAGATGAATTATCTAATATAATAGATTATTTATGTTCAAGCTTAGAATCTTTTCTATATCAATCTGCTTTTATTTCATCATTTGTTATTGCAAATAATAATAAAATACAAAAAATATCGGCTGCGTTAACTAAAACAGATACTTTAGAATTTAATAATATTAGTTGTAACTATGGAAAAATATGGGGAGGTGTTACTATACTAAAAAGATATGGTGTAAACAGTAATGTCTATCATGTTATTGATGATACCTTACCATCTTTTAATGAAACTATAAAACAAGATGCAAGGTTAAAAAAGTTAGAAGTAACAGATGACTTTTATTTAGTAAAAACAGAAGATTATAATTTATGTAAAAAAAGAATATATAATGCTATAGAGCATACAGATATATTATTTAAACGAGAAATTCATACAACAAATAAAAAATACTTTTCTGGTGTTAGTTTTGGTTTAGAAGGTAGCGTTAATAGTCACATAGTAAATATTAATGAGCATCGTAATTTTAAACATATTACTGAAAAATTAATAACAGCGGCTACTATGGCAATGGTAAATTTAGATGACGTAGTTAATCCTGCGATAGATGCTCATGGTATAGATGAAATTCCATCACCAGAAGTATATATTGTTTCTGTTTGTTTAGTTGAAAATAATGACAAAGAGTTAGAACTAATGGAGAGATATAATAAGTCATTACTAGCTTTTGATGATAAAGAAAGTATATTCGATACTGCTGTATTTTCCGCAAATGGTACAAAGTCAAAATTAATGCCTTATGGCGTAAGCATGGATTTATCTATTAAAGTAATTAATTTTAGCTTTAAAAAAGATAATTTCAATAATAATATAGAAGATTCTTCATTAATAAAAAATACTAATCATACAGCTATTGAAAGAATGTTAGGGGTATATAAGGATGGTAGTTTTTCTAGTATTAAAATATTAAATAGTCTGATCAAAGGAAATTTAGATTTATCGCAAATAAATGATGACAATTCTTTATTAGCAACATTTTGTAAAAACATAATAAAAAAATATAGCAGTATTGATATTAATGAAAATTCACATAAATTAACTATTACAGAGTTAAAATTTGATGATAATCTATTATTACATCTTAACAATATAGAGTACTTAATAGATTCATTATTAATAATGAATTCTGCTTCTAATTATAATACTTACATTTTTGCAGCAACCATTTTATTAATTTCTAGTTTAATAGGAGGGGCGCAGCTTTTTTGTTGTGAAAATGGATTATCTAAAATAGATATTTTAGATAATCATATAAAATATCTTACTACAGAAATTTTTATTAATAATAATACTAATATAGATTTTAACAGTTGTTTTGCTGAAAATATAGTATATAAGCAAATAGAACGGGCAACTCAAAACCAAGCAGAAGAATATTTATTATATTAATAACTAAGAAGGTGACTAAAATATCACTTTAATAATAAATTATATTTTAATGTTATTTTTCAGATAATAACTAAAGCAATTATCAAAAAATATTATAATAAGAGGGTATAAAAATGAAATTAGGAGATAATTTACAAGCGGCCAAGTTGTATCTTCAATATAAGGGTAAAACAGCAAAAACAGCAGCAAAAAAGTTTCAGGGTAAAACAGTTGCTAAACTTAGTTCCATAGATTCAAAAATTAAGCTTACAAATAAAATTAAAGCTATCAGAAAAAAAATAACTGATAGAAAAACAACGATAAAAATAACAGTTAATAAAGATCAAAACTCAACAAAAATAGAGATAAAAGGCGACAAAAACTTTAATTTAGATGGTTTAGCTAGTGTTTTAACAAACAAATCATTAGAGGTAGCAAAAAAAAATCCATTATTAACAGATAAACCTACTGATACCCTTGAAACACCTAACAAGAGTAAACCAGATGTTCCACCTAGGCCGTCTTTTTCTTCTAAACCAGCTGTTCCACCTAGGCCAGCAGGTAAAACAAATACAAATGAAAGCTTATCAAAAGATCAACAATCTATTGAGTCTAATATTACCATTGATATACCTAAAGCTCCACCTGTACCGCCTGTTAAAACTATAAAATCTACAGGAATAGGTGCAGCAGTAGAGAAAAATATAACTAAAGATGCTTCTAGAGATAATTTATTACAAGAAATAAAAAGTTTTGATCCTAAAAAAAACTTAAAGAAAGCTAATACTAGTAATCCAACAGAAAATACAAAATTAGATTTTTCAAAGGATTTAAATATGGCTTTGGATATAAGAAGAAAAGCTATTAATCCAGATGATTAAAGCACGATGAAGTTCTAGGAAATCATTCCCTGTCTAATAGCTCCATACTAGTCTCACTAGTCCTGAGCTTTAAATATATACGAACCTGTATAGAATAATAGTTTAGTCGATATCAAGGTTAATAAATATTATAGCTATAATTGTAAAATAAAAACTTAGATAATATAAATTCAGATAACAGGACTGTAAAATTTATGGGTAATATACATAATAATCCATCCATTACAACAGAAACTAATGATTATATAGCTAAAAGCTCTCATGGCAAAACAGATGCTAAATTTCGTAAATCTAAAGTAAGTATATTTAAAAAAATAATTAATTACCTTAGTAAAAAAATTGGTATATCTTCTAAAAAAAGTATAAATAAAAAGTTACAAGATAGAACAATTACTACACAAAAACCGCTAAATAACAGTTATTCATATGCAAACAATAGCAATCAACAGCAAGCTAAAATTCCAAATTATAGCAAAGAAGCTTTTGAATATTGGGACACTAAAAAAGCTCAACAACCATCTCAAGAAAGTGCAATAAATGAATTTTATGCAAATAGATTAGGACTAACAAAAACATCATATGATACTGATGAACCTATTTTTGAAGATCCAAAAGATTTAATAAAAGCAAATAATTATCAAGATGCTACTGATAAATCTATTTATGAAAACTTGCGAGATCTACAAGAAGAATACCAGTATAATGATCCTGATTATGTAAATACAGCTGAAATTAGAGAGTTACGATCTGGAATTAGTCAAAATTCTGTTGTTAAAATAGAACCTGATATGCAAGTACTTAAAAAAAATTTAGAACAACGACAAAACAATTCTGCACAAACTCAAATATTATTTGAAGAAACTGTTGAAGATTTTAATAACATAAGTAAAGCGTCTCCAAATTTTCGAAATTCACCAGATAAAACCATTACAGCAGATGATAAATACAAAGATATTAAATGTCCTAAACACAGTTCAGCTACTAAAGGGCATATATATCATGCAAACAATATTGAACTTGAATTTGGTAATTATGTAGCGGCACAAGGGCCTTATACAGGTTCTCCAACAACAAATGCTAAAGCAAGAGGTGCAAAAGAAAATATAGCAGAAAATTTTATTGCTTTATTAGCAGAAAAAGAAAGTGCTATATCGGTGTCTTTAGTAAAAGATACTGAGTTTGGTGTTAATAGTAGATCAAAAAATGATCAGTTACCTCCTACAGAAATCGGCGAGACACTTGAAATAGCAGAAATAAAATCGGATGGAGAAGTTATCAGAGAAAAAACTACGATAAAAAAACTAGATTCAATTGAATATAAAGATATGAAATTGAAAACTGATATTTTTTCAATAAATGGTAAAACTCATATTAGAGTTTACGATTTAGACTGGGAAGATAAAACCGGTGGTAACCCTGAGCGGTTATCTGCAATATCAATGTTTGTAGAAAAATTACGCACTCTACCAGAATTGGCAGATAGAAAAGATAAACCTGTAACCGTTAATTGTAATGCTGGAGTAGGTAGAACTGGAACCTTTATTATGATTAATAATATGACCCGCAAATATTTAGAAGGGTCTGGAACTCATACTCTAGAAAATGTTATTAGCGATATTAAAACAGCGAGAGAGCAAAGACCGTTAATGGTGCAAAAAGCAGAGCAATTAGAAACGCTTAATACTGTTGTAGATAGATCTACTGAGCTGTTTAAACCTCTAGCAGAGCAATTTAATCTAAGTATAGAATCTAAGTAAAAAATATAAACTAAGTATTAATTGTAATAAATCGAAATTTGCTAACGACATGGAATTTGGAATAATCTTCTTATTGAATAACTGCTTTGTTTACTAGCATTTTGTATTTTCCAGGTAGCAGAAAGATCTGGCATTGTTTTCGTCTTAGGGCTTATAAACCATGTCATATCATTAAACATCGGTCCTGCAACCTCAGATTTAAATGTAAGATGGTCGGGGTAGCATACTGGTATTTCAGGGACAGTAATAAATTCACTAATAGCATCTTCAAGAATTTCTACACCTGTATTTTCCAATACAGATCTCATAAATAATCCTCCTTTTTGGGTAACTAATTTATTTTGAATACCAATGTCGTTTAAATTGGCTACACATTTATTGAAAGATGATAAAAAAATGGGATGTCTAGCATATGACGTTGCTAATACATCTGCATTAAGCCTACTTTTATTGCCAGGAATTAGAAAACCCGCTGGTGCTTGCATTTCTCCCCATTCTAAAAGGGTGTCTGTTTTAGGGCCTCTATCTGTATCCATATAAATCATTCCTGTAGAGCTACGATCTTTTTTTGAATCGCTTGCTTGATTTATAGCATCAGACCCTTTTGCTAATAAAGCATAGCGTAGCAAATCACTAGCTACAGCTTTATTATCTAATTTATCTCTAGCAAAAGATAAAGCTTTTTGAAACTTTACTTTATCTCCAATGCTGATTTTTTCTAATTCAGCTTTATTTATATCTAACACTTTAATATCGATATTTTGTAATGCTGGTAATTTATGTAATAATTTCATTTGTGAATATTGTTGACTAGTTAGCCATTTTTTATCTATCCAAAGAATAATCTCTTTTTTAGGCTGTGCTGACCCAGTGCGGATGATATTTTTTAGGTATCTATCTGGCAATAAACTGCCTAGCCATATAAAGTTTACAGGCACGTCTGGAGCGATATTATAAGATAACGGAATGTCCGTTCTTTTAGTTTTATCAGTAAATATTTTTTGATATGCTTCTGGAAGATAATCTATTTTACTCGTTGTTTTTAAAGTAGTTTGATCGTTTTTTGATTGATTTTCTATGATTTTATTATGTAGACATTCAATAGCCAAGGGTTCTATATTTCTGTTAGAAATAGATAAATAGAAAAAATTCAACTTTTCTTCATCGCTAGTTTTTTGTAAATTTTTTATTATACACATTATTTGTGTTTTGTTAATCTGTTGTTCAGTATATCGTTTATAAGTAGCTATTTCAATTGAGGTATCAGATAGGTTAATATTATGTCTAGTTGAATGGTAATCTCTAAAAGTATTTTGTAAAGCTACATTTACTTCGATAAAATTATCAACAAGCGTTGTAATTGTTGTATTAGTATCTAGATTGACAGTGACTGCTTGATTATTTGTTAATGCTTCCATATTATTTACCTTTATTAATTAGACCTTTAATTTTTAGTTCTCATTAATAAATGACTACAAAATATGGTATTAGTTTATTTTTATCGAAGAATTGTATAAGTTACAATTTAATGTAAGTAAATAGTTATAAGTTTTTAGTCAAGGTAGTGTGACTACTAAATTAATAAATACTAACGCAGGATAAAAGCTTATAGGCTGTAGAGGTAATAACCTCACTAAGTAGCGAGGGTTATACACCTTTTACTTGAAGATACTAAAACTTACTCTTCTAAAAACTTAATTTTTTCAGCAACGCCATTCCATTTATCTGCATCTGGTAAAGGGTCTTTTTTTTCAGTAATATTATTATTGGCCCATTTTTCAGCTAACTTTGCATTCAATTCAATAAATTCTAGTTGATCTTCCGGTACTTCGTCTTCAGGAAAGATTGCGTTTGCCGGGCATTCAGTTTCACACAAAGCACAATCAATACATTCAAGAGGGTTAATTACTAAAAAATTTTCACCCTCATAAAAGCAATCAACTGGACAGACTTCTACGCAATCGGTATATTTACATTTAATACAGTTTTTACCAATGACAAATGCCATAAAAAAATCTCCAAATTCCCTTGATAATTTTAATTAATTAACATCATTATTAAATTCTAATTGATTTGCCTTCTTGTTACTAGTAGCGTATTTGCTTTTTAATTGAGATAACAATTCTAAAGACTGCATAGGTGTTAGGTTATCTAGATTAAGTTTGCTTAAAGTAGTAACTAGAGGGTGTGGGTCGTTTTTTAAATTAGCTACATTATTTTTAGGTTGAGTCATAACTACTTGAGTTTTTTTCGTAGTAGTTTTAGCTTCTAGTTGTATTAGCATATTATTAGCTAATTGAATAACTTCAGAAGGAACCCCCGCTAATTCTGCAACTTTAATACCATAACTTTTATTGGCAGCTCCTTCTTGTACAGCATGTAAAAATACTAATTTATTTTTATGTTCAGTTGCATCTAAATGGATATTAGCAACTTGTGGAAGTTGTGCCGATAATTGTGTTAATTCAAAATAATGTGTAGCAAATAAAGTAAAACAATTAATAGAGTTAACAAGATGATAAGCACATGCCCAAGCTAACGACATGCCATCAAAGGTGCTAGTGCCTCTGCCGATTTCATCCATCAATACTAGGCTTCTACTAGTAGCATTATGCAAAATATTTGCTGCTTCGATCATTTCTACCATAAAGGTTGACCTGCCACCTGCTAAATCGTCTGAAGAACCTATTCTAGTAAAAATTTGGTCGGTGCAAGCAATTTTAGCAGATTCAGCTGGTACACAACTACCTATTTGCGCTAGCAACACGATCAGTGCTAGTTGACGCATATAAGTAGATTTACCTCCCATATTAGGACCAGTAATTAATAACATGCGTCTACTGGTATTA
Organism: Candidatus Gorgonimonas eunicellae; assembly: GCA_929200395.1. Taxonomy (GTDB): domain Bacteria; phylum Pseudomonadota; class Gammaproteobacteria; order Pseudomonadales; family Endozoicomonadaceae; genus CAKMZJ01. The sequence goes on from CAKMZJ010000036.1 coordinate 8,299, forward strand.
AGCGTAGCATCATTAGTGATAAACTGTGTATCAATAACTTGTTCAACAACAGGATGTCGACTTTTTTTAATACTAATAACAGCATCGGTGGTTAGCTCTGGGCAACACCAGTTCAAAGTTATAGCCCGCTCTGCTAAATTAGTTAAAACATCGATAGTAGCAATAGTTTCTGCTGTTTTTTGTAACTGTTGTACATACTGCTGTAGCTCTTTTAATAAATGTTCATAAAGTTCTTTTTCTCTACTAAGAGCTCTTGATTTAGCTGAAAGTGATTTATCTTCAAATAATTTTAATTCTGGTGTGATAAATCTTTCAGTGTTTTTTAGTGTTTGTCGGCGTATGTAGTGTTCTGGCGCTTGTTCTGCTTCACGTCTGCTAAGTTCAATAAAATAGCCATGTACTCTGCTATAGCCTACTTTAAGAGTTGATAGTTTAGTATTTTTTGCTTCTTGCTGCTCTAACTGAATTAAATAATCACTAGCGTTATCGCTAATATTTCTTAGTTCATCTAATTCTTTATCAAAGCCATTAGCTATTACCCCGCCATCACGAATAACTACAGGCGGATTATCGATTATTGCAGCTGTTAATAGATTAAATATTTCAGTATGATCTGCAATATTTGCTGTAATATTATTAAGTGTTTGATAATCAACTTGATGTAAACATTGTTTTAACTGTGGAATATTAGCTACGGAATCACGTAATTTTGCTAGATCTCTTGGTCTTGCCGACTTTAAGGCTATCCTAGCAATAATGCGTTCGATATCTCCTATTTGTTTTAAAATAGGTTGAATATTTTCAAAATGCCAGTTGTGTTGCAATGCTTTAATAGCTTGTTGTCTATGTTGTAATTTAGTTAAATTTTGTAATGGTCTATGCAGCCAACGTTGCAATAACCGGCTGCCCATGGCTGTTGCGGTTTTATCGATTACTGATAGTAATGTATGGTTATTCCCACCTTGCAAATTAACTGTTATTTCTAGGTTTTTTCTAGTTGCTGCATCTATTAGCACGGTTTCATTGCGGTTTTCATAGGTGATTTTATTAATATGTGGCAAAGATGTTTTTTGTGTTTCTAGGGTATAAGCTAGTAAACAACCAGCTGCTTCAATTCCTAGTACATATTGGCTGCATCCAAAACAATCTAAGTTAGTAGTTTTAAATTGTGTTGTTAATTGCTCTAAAGAGTTATGGTAATCAAAATACCAACCAGGTAACCGCTTGATACTAGTTTTTTCTAAGATTTCATCTGGTAACTCTAAGTTCTCACTAATTAGAGTTTCTACCGGAGCAAGTCTAGAAAATTCAGACACCAGCTGTTGTTCGTTATCAACTTCGAGAATATTAAAGCGACCACTAGTTATATCTAACCAAGATATACCATAATTAGAGCCTTTAAAGCTAATAGCTAGTAATAGGTTATCTGCTGTTTGCTCCAATAAAGTTTCATCTGATACTGTTCCAGGGGTTAATACTCTCACTACTTTGCGTTCTAAAGGTCCTTTAGTAGTTAGAGGATCGCCAAATTGCTCAGCTATAGCAACTGAATAACCTTTTTTTATTAATTTAGCTATATAGTTTTCAGCACTATGATAAGGGACACCAGCCATGGGGATAGGCTCATCTTGTGATTTACCACGCTGAGTTAAGGTGATATCTAATAATTCAGCAGCTTGTTTGGCGTCATCATAAAATAACTCATAAAAATCTCCCATGCGGTAAAAAAGTAATTGTTGTGAATAATTGCTTTTTATCTGCAAGTATTGTGCCATCATTGGTGACAGTTTTGTATTAGACAAACTAATTTTGCTCATAAAATAAGTAATTGTGTGATTGTGCTACAAAAGTATATTAAAAATGTATCTTCAAGTAGAAGGTGTATAGTTTGTATATAAATTATAAAAGTAAGAATAATTCTTTGGAATATAATTTTCAAGTAAAATAGACTAGTTTATACCCTTTATAGTTGCATAATACAAGGTTACAGTGAATAATTTCTGGTTTTGCTGTAAAAATCTCGGTATTTATTACAAGTTAATAAATGGTTGCTGAATATAATATGTCGTTCTTCTAGAATTTGCTATACTTAAAGTGATAGCTTGTTGTTCTATTATGCAGAAGGTTATAGGAGATTAATATGATAAATGGAGATAACAGAAATAAAACACTAAATTCTAAGAAGTATAATGCAAGCCATGAAGAAGTTCACTCGAAACAACCGCCACAAAGTAATCCTAGAAACATAACGATTGAAACTAATACTGATAACAGTAAAGTATCATTTATACAAAAAGTATTAAATTTTATAGAAGACTTTTTAAATATAAAACTTTCTAATAGAAAAGTAAATAGGCATGATACATCAAATTATATAGCTATGACAGGGGTTTCAGAAAAAAATCATTTTAAGTTTAATATAACAAATAATATAGATGCCATAGAAACACCAATAGATTATATTCATACTAATAACAAATTAATAATTTATAATAACTTAGATCGCATTGTAGGATATTTTAATGATTTTATTGATAATTATTCTACAATAGGTGCTGTTAATCAGGATACAGTAATAGAATTTCTTGAAAATAAAACCAAAAATATAGTTGCTAATATTGTAATATTAGATAAAAAAGGAAGTAGTCATAGTATAATACCTCCTGATATAGACTATTTAACATCATTAAATAATGTAGAATTAAAAACAGCTATTACGCAAGTAAACCAAGAGCTGAAAAAATTTATGAATGCTACTTTTGAGTCCAGAGGGTACAATTCTGACACTGAAAGGGAGAGATTAGCAAGTGCTATTAAATCAAAAGTATTATTAAAAGACATACAAAATAAAGACAGTTTTTTATTACATGCTTTAGAAACGCAAGTGTTAACTCTAGAAATACCAGATGGCAATATAAAAGTAACACATGCTACAGCTAACGAGTCTAAATTTAATAATATAGACAAAGAAGAAGATATCATCAATGAATTTAGCAATAATAATATAAATTCTAGTGTTAATAACACTGATGAATTATTCTATGAAGATATAGAGAAAAAGCTAAGTAAATTAGCTAAAGAACTACAAAATGCACAGTTAGAAGATAGTACTACTTTGCAACAATTGCCTGATCAACAAGAAAATAATAACGATACTTCATCCAAGATCCAACATCTTCTTTCTAAGAAAACAAGCTATTATCAGCTAACCTATGAAATTTATGATATAGATATCTAAAAAAAACGAAACGGTAATTTTTAAATATTGAATAATAAAGAATCTACTATTTGCGATATACAAGATGCTATAGTAACTTGCGTTTCATAGCTTACTCCTAAGTTATCTGCTTGAACTACTATGATTAGCTCTTCAGCAGACATATATTTTTTAGCTTCAGCATTTTTATTATTAGTTACTAAAATAACGCTAATTTCTTTGTTATAAGCTGATTTAATTAATTCAATTACTTCTATTTCATTGCCCTGAATAGAAAAGATAACTAGTATATCTTTTTCTTTTCCTATAGCTTGAATTTGTCGCGAAAATACCAAGTGATAATCAGAATGATGAGTCATAGAGCAAATTTCTGTTATTCCAGAACAAAGAGATACCACTGGCAAAGCAGGTTTATCGTACTTTGCTGTAGTTACCATCAAACTAGTAAAATATTGAGATATGCCAGATGCTATACCATTACCATAAGTGATTAACTTGTTATCATTTAATAGGCACTTTGCCATTGCTTCTGCAGATTGTACAATTAATGGCAATACATTTTTTTGTAGATTTTGCTTGGCATTAATGATGTTATTAATATAGTCATCAAGTGATGCTAGCATATTATCCTCCATATAGTGGTAGATACCACTGTTAAATTTTAGATCTAAATAAAAAAATAATAGATGAGAAAATATTTTGTATCATAATACAATATTTTCTTTAATATTAGGAGAATTTTTAAAGATTGTTTTTGTTAGGTCGAGATATGTTTTACATTTTCTAGATAATAATATTAATAAAGAAGAAAATGTATTTTTATATATTATATATGGAGTTGATGAAATGACAGATAGAAATCAAACACAAAAACAATCTCAAACACAAAGACAAGCACAAGCAAGACCACAAAGTTACTCTGCTTCGAGTAAGAGAACTCAACAAAGGCAAGCTACAGCAAGTACCAATCAAAGACAAAATAACAGAGGTAATAGATAATCTGTTTATTATCCGATGCACGTCTACAGCAGTGTATCGGATAATTTTTTATTTGAACGTATTTATCATTTCGTGTTTTTCTATTCATAAGGTGTATAGTGTCGATTAAATCAAGAAATACTAACGCAGGATAAAATCTTAGAAGGCTTGCCCTCTGGGAGCAATTAAAAAGATTTACTTAGCCCTGAAACCTAGCATTTTCATCTGCCATGTGTATATATTAATTATATAGGTGAATATGATTTTCGCTTTCTTTGTTTGTAAAATTTAGTATATAGAAGAGTAGCAACACCAATAATAACAGCACAACTTAGTGCTCCTATTATAATATATTTGTTGGCGGATGTATGGGTATCTATCTTTGGTTTAAATGGCTCTATAGTAAAACTTGTAGGAAGTGTATAAGGCTGAACTCCAGTAAACATATCAATTACATCAAATGAACTAGTTGCGATTAATGAAGAAGTATTATTTACTTCTTGTAACCACTTATATGGTAGTTTATTTTGTGCTACAGAGAAACGAAATAATTTATGATAGTTATAAGGATGGGCGCTAGGTAGTATCGCTATGTGCTTAAAGATATTATTATATGGTGAAATTATAAAATCAAATTCTTTATTAAGAATAACAAAAAAACCTCTTGCGATCCATTCATCAACAACGACATTATTAGTATCAATTATAAATCTTGTATTATTATTAATATAAGAAGAATGACACATGTTTTCTATTAATATTCTCTCCCATAACTCTATTTTTTTATCAATATAATTACATGTGGTAATTCCAGAGGTAGAATTTTTACTTATAGTTGTAACCAAAGAATTATTATTCTCTGTATTATTAGTTATAGCTGATGCTATATTATTAGGTAAATTATAATCTAATGTATTATTAAACATCTTGTTAATAGCATTAACATCAGCGGATATTAATGCAGATATATTATTGACTTGTTGTAACCAGTTATAGTTTGGTAATTTTTGTGATTCTGATAGTTTAATAAAATTACGGTAGTTAACAGTAGTAGCATTAGGCTGTATTGCTATTTGTTTAAATATATTATTATAAGGAACAAGTACAATATTAGATTTTTCATCGATAATTATAAAAAAAGATTTTTTAATCCAACTATCTACATCAACATTAGTAGTATTAGTTATAAATCTTATATTGTTATTAAAATCGTTTGAATTACATATGCTTTTTAGCATTAATATAATTTGTGGACTTAGTTTGTGGTTAATGTTAGAGCAAGTTATAGGTTTATTAGCAAAGCAATTAACTGAAGATAGTACAAATAATAAGAATATTTTTTTAAGCATAACTTCGCCTTTATATTATAATAATTGTTATCATAAATTTGGTTGTAAAATTAACTATACACCTTTAGGTAGAAGGTGATATTATCAGTGGTTAAATAATTTTATTGCGGGTTTATACCGTAGATTAATTTTTTAATGGTTATTAGAAAATATAATTCTATACACCTTCTACTTGAAGGTTTATAGAATACTTGCAACTGCTTATGATACGATTTTAAGAATGTAACATAATAAAAATATCATATTTTAATATAAAGTAAAGTATTAGAAAAAATTAACCGTATTTATTTTCAAAATACGTCATAAACTCAACGAGTTTAGTCGCATACTCAATCGGAGCAGCATTGTACATATTTGCTCTTATTCCTTTTGATGACGCATGTCCTTTAAGGTAATATAAATTTGCTTTATATGCTTCTTCTAAAAAAACATTTTCTAATTTACTGTCGTGTACATAGAAGTGAACGTTTACCATTGAGCGCCATGACTTATCTACATGATTAATATAAAATTCAGAGCTATCAATGCAGTCGTAAACTTTTTTTGCTTTAGTCTGATTATTTTTCTGTATTTTAGCTACACCACCAACGCTATCTACCCATTTAGCAACTAAATTAGATACATAAATAGGAAAAGTAGACGGCGTATTTCCAAAAGAATTTACCTTTGCTTGATGGCTGTAGTCTAATATAGATGGGCAATGGTTATTAGCTTTTTTTAATAAATCATCTCTGATAATTACTATAGTAACACCGGCTATACCTAAGTTTTTTTGTGCACCAGCATAAATAATACCAAATTTCGTTACATCTATTTCTTTTGATAATATATTAGATGTAGTGTCTACTACTAGAGGAATATCTCCAGTATCAGGAATAAAAGGATACTCCACTCCCTTTATAGTTTCATTATAAGTCATATGTACATAAGATGCGTTAGGATTTAAATTCCATTTATTTTGTTCATCTAGTTTATTAAAGTTATATTTTTCTCCACTGCAGGCTATGTTGATCTTACCATATTTTTTAGCTTCATCAATTGCCAATTTAGACCAGTATCCTGAATTTATATAATCAGCTTGTTTATTATTTAAAAGATTTAGCGGAACAGCTGCAAATTGTCCTCTAGCTCCTCCATGCAAAAATAGGATATGATAGTTATTAGGAATACCCATGATTTTACGCAAAATATCTTTGGTTTCATTTAATATATCAATAAATAAATCTGTTCTATGGCCTATTTCCATTATTGAAGATTTAGTTCCATTCCAATCCCATAAATCTCGTTCTATTTGTTCCAATACCGTATCTGGTAATAATGACGGTCCAGCAGAATAGTTAAATATTTGCCTATAATGGTTTCGATGATTATTCATTTTCACTTTAAATTAGATGTTAATAATATAATGTGTTATTTTACAATACATATACAACAATATATGTTGTATACGCTATTTATTTAATCTGCTTAATATTATAAAATATAAGCTTTATACTTGCGGTTATAGCATTGCTAAATAGTATTTACATATCTTTTACTTGAAGATACATTTTTTTAAAGCTGAGTAAAAAGATTTAATTATAAAAATTGGCTTGACTGAATAAGGTTTTTATTGCAATCCTTATTAAAAATATTGTTTAAAAAAACAGTAAAAAGCCTGTTGTAGATAAAAAATCAAAATAAAGTATGTTTTGATCATTCGCCAAGACTTTATTTTATTATGTGACAAAGCCATAAAAATGCTTGTAAATATAATTAGTATTATAGCAAAAATTTATTTGGTGTTAAATCTATTTTTACATGATGTATATATAAGAAAGATATTTTAAATTTTATTGAATATATAACATGGAGGTTACTGTGAATGTAAACCATATCAAGCCAGCAGCAGTTTCAGGAAGCACCTACCAGCGTAGTGAAGAAAATACTAGTAGCTCTAAGTTAAATAATTGTTTAGGGGTCGCTCTCCATGAACCACAAAAAAATTTAGCTGTTGGTGACCAACAGACTAACACTGATGGAGTAGCAAAAGATTTTCAACAGAATGATACATCCCTTCATAGTAGATCTTCAATTAGAGCAACAGCAAAGGCGTTTATTAATACATTAGCACAGGAAGGCTCTAAGATGATTAATGATTTACTAGGTCACGGAGATTATTTGCACGGAGCCTATCATTATACCGATGCAGATGTCCCTTATGAATCATATAGAAAATCTAACCAAGAAATAGCAGAATTTATTAAAAACGTTGGTGGTGACATAAAAAAATACTCAACTGAAAGCAATGATACCTTTAATGGTAAAGAATCAGATTTATCTTCTACAGTAAATTATATAGATGTTTTTATGACTATAAAATTAGATTCAATCTTGCAGAATGAAAAAGCTCTTAAAGAACTGCCCAACCAATCACAAATAAAAAATCCTGAAGCAAGTAGAAATAACTTTATGCAGTTCATAAAACAAGATAATGTATATAATTTTATAGAAAAATATTGCCCCGATAAATGCAAGAAAATAGCTAAAGAGATACGTGATGTTGATCTTAGTAATCTAGAGCAAATAGATAATATCCGTTCACTGCTCAAAGAGGAAAATAAGTTACAGGTGAATTAGAGATTAATATTGCTATATGCCTTATTTAAGTTTAAAAGACGTATTTCTCAGCATAAGGCGTGTATGTTTTATAAGTATAATTACTTGGATAAGTTTACTCTGATATCTCAACATATTAAAGATTTGTTATTTTTAATATATATGGTATAATTTACCGTATATATAGGACTATCTTAAAGCTAATTATTAGATTTAAATAGGTAATAGTAGCAATTTTATAGATAATACTACTTCAGATTTGATAGATACAAAAACAGACGACTACTTGGTAAATAACTCGGTATATTTAGATGAAATATCAGATGATGATAGTATAAATGTATTTAATCTAGAGGATTATAATGCCAACGGTAAAATCTACATCTAGTACAAATAATAGTGTACAAAGGAATGAAAGTAGAAATCTGCAACAAAAACAAGATGCTAATAGCCAATTGCCATCTACAGCGTTACCTGTTGTCTCAGTAGCAAGAGATAATAGTACGGAAATTATAACAGCCCCCATATACACAAGAGAAGCTACGGCAGCTCCTCTACAAGATAACACTCCAGAAGCTAGGCAAAAAATTTATAATGATGTAACTCATCTTATAGAATTGTGTAATAACTTAAAAAACAAGCAAGATAAAACAAAAATTTTAGAGGATGTAGGGTCATATTTTGAAGTTATAGCTAATATAAAGAATAAATACGTTCCAGATACCAAAATTGCAGAAACTTTATCCATGTTATGGGAAGATATAACCAATATTAACACAGATCGTGTAAATATAACCTTATTGCATGATATAGTAAATAAAGCTACTGAACAACTGCAAACACTAGCAACATTCTATCAAGTAAATCCAAAACAAAGAAATATTGTCATTAGGTTCTTTATAGCAATAAAACAAATTTTTAAAGATTGTATTAATTTTATTAAATCCTTAATAAACGCAGAAAAAAATAATACAATAGTGTTATCTGAAGATGAGAAAAATAGATTAAAAGACCAGATTAGAAAAATTTCACAAAGTGGATCAACAACATTTAACATAGATGAAAGCCAATCAGTTAGTAGCAATAACACGAATACAGAATTAGAAGTTTATATATCTGATGGAAAAATTTTACTTAGCTATGAAGAAGAAAAATATCTTCAAGATATAATTAATCAGCAAGATGACATTATAAATATTGAACAACTTAAAACTACAGATATTAAACGATACATAGAATTACTTAATGATTGTTTCGTTGTAGCTTCTATAGACAGAAGAGATAACCAACATATACAATCTATACAGAAAAAATTAGATCAAGCTAATATTGAAAATCCAGCTTCTCAATACGTTAATCCAGATAATCCTGAAATGTCATCAATCGGTGTTAATGGACTATTAAAATTACAGGATACACAGAAAGTAGAAGATAGGTTGGCAAGTCTTTCACAAACAATAGCAACATCACAGAACATTATTGATAGCCAAGCAGCTAGTAACAATAACGCAAATACCGAGTTAGAGCTTTATATATCTGATAGAAAAATTTTACTTAGCTATGAAGAAGAAAAATATCTTCAGGATATAATTAATAAACAAGATAGCAGTAGAAATATTGAACAACTTAAAACTACATCTATTGCAGAATATAAAGACTTACTAGCTAGTTTCTTTAATGTAACTGCTATAGACAATGAAAATAATCAACATATAAAATCTATACAACAAAAATTAGATCAAGCCAATATTGAGAATCCAGCTCGTCAACGAATTAACAAAAATGTTCCTAGAAATTTATCAGATAAAATTAGTATTGCACCATTAAATAACTTTAGTAATAGCTGTTGGTTTAATTCAAGCATTAAACTTTTACATCATATTATACCTAATGACTTACATGCGAAGCTAATAGGATATACTAATAAAATTAATTTAATCAGCCGAGGAAGTTTACAACAATATGCCCTTTATACCTATAATTCATTGATAAATTTAAATAATGCTCTAACAGAAAAATATGACGAGTTAGTTATTGATGAACTACAAGATTTTTTAACTAATTTAGCTGTATTTGCTAAAAAAGTATCGATGACAGACAAGACACTTTTTAAATATCATGAAGATTTTTATGATGCAGCTGTTAATATTTTTAATATATTTCGTAGCAATATTGATGAAAATTATAGGGTAGATATGAATGCAATAGATCAATATGGTGTAGTTGAATTTATAAATCATATTTTTCAATTTTTAGATTTTAAAAATACAACTAACAGCTTAAAACTAATAACTGAAGAAACATTTACAATAGATGCTAATAGTTTAAAAACTACATTTAGCGCATTGAATATTCCTTTAGAAATAGAAGAAGATATAATAACAATTCATATTGGTATCGACACAAGTACAACAGCATGTCTTATAAACCTATTTCACCCAACATTACAAGAGGAAGAAAATTCAAAAATAACTGGTAATGTTAATTTTAATTTAAACTTTCTAAATGAATATATAAAAAAACAAGTTACAGTTACTAGTGATCCTAAAAAATTGAAAGACATATCTGATAACATAGAACAAAGTCAACAACTAAACCAGCAATTATGCGAGACTACAGAAGTTTCAGTGCAAAAAGAAAGTTTAACATTTTTACAATCTGATAACATACAAGAGTTGAAAAATTTTATTATTGATACATCAACTGATACTACTTTTAATGGTAAATTTCCTGAAATAACCACTATCATCCATGATGCTACAACTAATAAACAGTTTTCAGTAACAGCAGCAGCTAAAAATGTTATTGTATTCTCAGGTAGCACCAAGGGAACATATTACGGTCATTATAGTTCATTTAGTATTGTAGATGATTTTAAAGATATTATCGTTCATGATGATGCTTTCCAGGGTACTTTAAATCAGTTTTATCGAACACTAAATACCGATAAAAGTGCAGAATTTATGGCAGAGTTTGAGAAAAAAGATTTAGCTACAAGGTTAGATATTCTTATGAAAGAAACAGAGAAAACACCTGTGTCTGTATTGTATGAAGTAACCGCTATTGAAGAAATTTAGTTGTATTTCCCACCCCTACACTACTCATTTGTAAATCATAGGTAGTATTTTACGGTGACATGCTCCCCTCCCTAAAGGAAGGGGCTTCCTAATTCACAGCGAATTGCT
>CAKMZJ010000037.1:0-4028 GCA_929200395.1 Candidatus Gorgonimonas eunicellae
TCTATTTACGATAGACGAGGCTACAGAGCTTCTACTTTAGCACATGATAGTTGGTCGCTAGGAATTATGCTTTATGAAATATTTGCAGAAAAAAAAGTGTATGAATTTATCGGTAGGACATTAACAAAAAAAATATATTTAGATTATATCGAGTTAGTAGATCAACTAAATCAAGATATTTATCTTAATCCTAAAGTTCCTACAGAAATAAAAGATCTGATTATGGGCTTATTACAGTACGCTCCTGCATGTAGACTAACTCCTAAAGAAGTGCTTGCTTGTGATATTTTTAATGATGATAGTTATAAGAAATCAGCGTTTGCTCTTAATGTGCAACATGATAAAAACTATAGAAAGTTATTGATTTTAGAAAAACAATTAGAAACTGCAAAAAAAATAAACGACCCAGTACAAGTTAAGTCTTTACAAAAAGAAATATTAACAACCAAAACAAGATTAAGCGACATAAAAACACTAATAAATAACGAGGTTTATAGAGATATACCGAAAGATGTAGAGTTTGAAAGTAAGCCTCTAAAAAAAGATCTGCGATGTTTAGCACAGATGGCAATGCTAAGTAAATTATTAGCCAAAAATAAAGCAGAAAAGAAAGCTATATTAGAGGATATACAGGTATATAAATCCAAAGTAGAACAGGAGATCTCTGATATTAATGGTTGCAGTGGGGAAACCACAGAAAAAAAAGCTGATCTTATCCAGGCTAAGCGTGATGAATTTCAAGATTTAGAGCGTCAAGCGCTTTTAAGTATAGAGTCTATAGATGAGTCTATTTCTCGGTTAATATTCGAAAAACAACGGCTAGAAACCCAAAATATTGATGTAAGCGACGCACAATAGTAACTACCTTAGTTATTAATATGTGGTTGTAGGTATTATTATAACTAGATTAAAACAGGAACAATAGAAGAGTTAATAAAATATAGAATAAAAAATAACTTCTAGTTTGTGTTACTCATTTAACTATGAGGCTGTATTTTTAAAAAAGTAAATATTTCAACTATACTGTTGATATGGATCATTTTTTTAAATCTTTTTTATTTCATTAAAATAAATACATTTCTCTTTATTGACTTGGTTTGTGTTACAAGGAAGAATGCACTATGAAGGATATAAGTACTGGTAAGCCAATAGAACCTATAAAAACGCAAAACGAAAGGTTGCAGCATAGTGAGGAAAAATCGCAAAAAACAACCAAAAACAACAAAGAGACAACATTTATTGAGCCCGTTGCTACAGAAGTTAACCCTAAATTACAGACAGATGGCTCTCTATCACCTAGTGATACAATAAAAACAAGTATTTCTAGTAGAGCTGTAACTCCTACAGAAGCATTAAATTTCGATGAAAAAACCACTACCCCTCCTGATGTTAGTTTAGAAGATATCCCTGAAACTATCATTATGGATATGCAATCTGTAAATGGTTCAGCAACGCGAGTTGTAGGGGCTGGAGGTTTTGGTGAGGTGACATACGCTGTAGTAGGTGAAACAGAGGAAAGCATAAAAAAGTATAACAAAAAAAAGAGGGGTATAAGAATACGGGGGGGCAAAAAAATATCACGACCTCTATCTGTGTTTAGAATATTAGTCAAAAAAATACCCAAAAAAAGAACAAATGATTTTGATGTGTCAGAAAACGTATTTCGTTTCGAGAAAATAGATAGCGTTATGCAAGAGGCAGAAAAAAATAAAATAGCAGGTGTTGACTCAAAGCCACTAGTTTTAGATCCTGCTGTCGTGACAGTGTTTCAAGGTGTAGAGCTTGAGAAGCTATGTTTGCCAGATAAAAAATTAGCAGAAGAATCAAAGCCGTTATCATACTTAGAGAAACTATGTATTGCCCACCAAATAACAGAGAGTATAGCAGGATTGCATGATAGGGGTATAGCTCACAAAGATTTAAAGCTTAGCAATGCGTTAGTAAGCGCACAAGGAATAATATATATAATTGATAACGCAGGTATTACAGTAGGTGAACCAGAAAATTATAATTATCCGCATCAATTACATGCTAAAACAACTAAATACTGCCCTCCAGAAGTTATAAACAATAATAAATATTCTATTTACGACAGCCAAGGTAAGAAAGGTTCTACTTTAGCACATGATAGTTGGTCTCTAGGAATTATGCTTTATGAAATATTTGCAGAAAAAACAGCGAGAGGATTTATTGGCACGACATCAACAAACAAAAAAATTTTAAATTATAATGAGTTAATAGATAAAGTAAATCAAGATATATATCTTAACCCTAAGGTTCCTACAGAAATAAAAGAGGTTATTATAGGGCTATTACAGTATGCTCCTAGATATAGGTTAACTCCTAGAGAAGTTCTTACTTGTGATATTTTCAATAATGATAACTATAAGAAATCAGCGTTTGCTCTTAATGTGCAACACGATAAAAACTATAAAAAGTTATTAGTTTTAGAAAAACAATTAGAAGCGGTAAAGCAAACAAACAATCTAGTAGAAATTAAGCATTTGCAAGAAGAAATATTAACAACAAAAAAACTATTAAGTGAAATAAAAACACTAATAAACAACGAAGTGTATAGAGATATACCGAAAGATGTAGAGTTCGAAAGCAAACCTCTAAACAAGAATTTGAAACATTTAGCGAATATGATAGTGCTGAATAAATCAATAGCTGGATATAAAATAGAAAGGCAAGCTATATTAGAGGGTATACAGATATATAAATCTAAAGTAGAACAAGAGATCAATGATATTAATAATTTTGGTCATGAAACCACAGAAAAAAAAGCTGATCTTATCCAGGCTAAGCGTGATGAATTTCAAGATTTAGAGCATCAAGAGTTTTTAAGTATAGAATCTATAGACGAGTATATTTCTCAGTTAAAGTTAGAAAAACAACGGTTGGAAGCTCAAAACAGTGGTTCAAACGACAACAGGAGTTTGTAATTCATGGATTAAATTTTTATAATTAATCAAAATGATATATTATTGTTTTTAAAAGAACAAAAATAAAATAATTTATTAAGGCGTTTACTTTGAAATTTTACAATAAAAAATATATTTGTTGTTTTATACTAGTTATAATTTTATCTTTTTTTATATATAGCATTAACAATAATTCAATTACAAAAAATAATCATATAACTCTTATGTTAAAAGAAGGTTTAGGAAATCAACTATTCCAATATGCCACCGCATATTCTATTGCTAAAAAGAATAACTATGGATTACTTGTAGATACTAGTTTTTATAACACCTACCATTTTAATGAAGTTTGCGGTTATCAATTAAATAAAATTGTGCCTAGTATGCAAGAAACAAAACCTATGTTTTATGAAAAACTTCAAAAGCTATCGCAACCATTTAATTGCTTTGGTAATTTTTTAAGAGAAATATATCTAAAAAGTAAAAAAAAATATATAGAAAAGGTTAATACTGTTGCATATGATTGCAAAGTAAATGATATTAAAGATAACTCTTTTATAGAGGGTTATTTTATTAACCAGCAATATTTTTCTGAATATAGCGACGAAATAATAAAACTTTTTTCTAATATGCCTCTTAGCAAAAGTGGACTTGCAATAGCAAAAAAAATAAAGATGCAATCATCTGATACTGTGGCTATACATTGTCGTGACTATAGAGATTCTAAAGCAGGAGGAGAGTATTATAAAAAATTTTTTGGTCTGTTAGATTGTAATTACTATTTAAATGCCATAAAAATAATAAAAGAAAAAATAAAAACTCCAAAAATTTACGTTTTTTCTAATAAAATAAACTTTGCTAAAAGCTTACTTAGTGGCATTGAAGATTTAGAATTTGTCGAATATAATCCTGAAAACACTTGGGAGGATATGAAGTTAATGTCTTTGTGTGATCATAATATCATTGCTAATAGTACTTATTCATATTGGGGTGCATACTTAAACACGAATAAAGATAAAATTGTTATAGCTCCCGAGAAATTATTTGTATGGCAGTCTAGTGTTGATACCGATATTTTTCCTGAATCTTGGGTTAAAATCAAAG
>CAKMZJ010000037.1:4128-19624 GCA_929200395.1 Candidatus Gorgonimonas eunicellae
AACCTATTTTTGAGAATTACATCATGGATCAAGACACAAAAACAACATCTGATTACGCAGTTAAAGATCTGCGAGAACGCGATTTAATAGCTCAGGTTACTGATGTAGAAGCCCTTAAGAATCAGTTAAATAAAGAGCAAACTACTCTTTACTGTGGGTTTGATCCAACAGCAGATAGCTTGCATTTAGGTCATTTAGTGCCTCTTTTAGCTCTAAAAAGATTTCAGCAGCATGGTCATAGGCCTATAGCCTTAGTTGGTGGGGCAACAGGTTTAATAGGAGATCCGAGTTTTAAAACCGCAGAACGTACGCTAAATTCATCAGATTTAATAGCACATTGGGCAGATAAAATAAAATCTCAAGTAGAACCATTTATCGATTTTAACTGTGGCGATAATTCAGCAATAATTGAAAATAACATTAACTGGATACAGCCTCTTAATGTTATTGAGTTTTTGAGAAATATCGGTAAGCACTTTTCTGTAAATAGCATGATCAAACGAGAAGCGGTTCAACAAAGAATAAATCGCCATGATAGCGGAATATCTTTTACCGAGTTCTCATATACTATTTTGCAAGGTTTAGACTTCGCAGAATTAAATAAGCGCTATAATTGCACCCTGCAAATAGGTGGAAGCGATCAATGGGGTAATATTGTTAGTGGTATAGATCTTTGTCGAAAGCTTAATAAAAATGCAGCTTACGGGTTAACAGTACCGCTTATTACTAAATCTGACGGCACTAAATTTGGCAAAACAGAATCAGGCACCATTTGGTTAGATCCAACAAAAACATCTCCTTATGCTTTCTATCAGTTTTGGTTAAAAGTAGCAGACAACGACGTTTACAAGTTTCTAAAATTTTTTACTTTTTTAAGTATTAATGAAATCAACGCAATAGAAGCAGAAGATGCTAGTAGCAACGAGAAACCAAAAGCGCAACAAGTTCTTGCTGAAAAAGTTACAGAAATAGTACATGGAATGGCAAGTGTAGAATCAGCTCAAAGAATATCTAAAAGTTTGTTTGCGAACGAACTGTCATCTTTAACTAAACAAGATGTTCAGCAACTACAACTTGATGGCCTTCCTAGTGCAACAATAACCACAAAAGATATTACAGACAAACCTATAACACAGTTTTTATCTGAGCTTAATATAGTTAAAAGTGGTAAACAGGCGAAAGACATGCTAACTAGCAACTCTGTTTTTATTAATAAACAATCTTGTTCCATTAAAGATAACATGAATTTATCATTATTTTTTAATAAAAATAATGCAATGCATGAAACATATTTTTTAATAAAAACAGGCAAAAGAAATCATTTTCTAGTTGAGTTAGTTGATTAATATTTAAAGAGATATCAGAGTTTAGCATGCAAGATAGTAATACAGATAAACCTATTAAAATTTGTTTTCCTTGTGAATATTCCATGAGGGTTGTTGGCTTTTCTAGCCCTGATTTCGAGAGCTATGTTAAATCAACAGTAACTAAACACTCACCTGATTTCAACGGTAAAACTAAAATAAAGTGGAGTAAAAATAAAAAATTTCAATCTGTTTATCTTGCTATATATGCGACAAGTGAGCAACAACTTAAGCTTATATTTGAAGATCTTAAAAAAAACAAGCAAGTGCAAATTGTTTTATAATGTAATTATTTTAAACAGGAAAAAATAATGTTTACGGGTATAGTGCAAGGAACTCTAAAAATAGCTAGTATCTCTCAAAATAATGGAATGTTTGCTTTAAAGGTAACATCAACAGAAGATCTAATAAATAATTTAAAAATAGGTGCTAGTGTAGCTATTAATGGTTGTTGCCTAACCGTAACCAAAATAACTGCAGAAGAAGTATCTTTTGATATAATTCCAGAAACAATATCAAAAACGACATTTGCAACAATGAAAGCTAATGATTTAGTAAACTACGAAAGATCTGCAAAATTTAGCGATGAAATCGGTGGGCATATGATTTCTGGGCATATACATGATACCGCAGAGGTTGTAGATATTTCGGAAAATCAAGAAACAGTAATAACATTAAAGATAGCTGAAAAATGGGAAAAATATATTTTTCATAAAGGTTACATTGCTGTTAATGGGTGCAGTTTAACTATTGGAGAAAAACAAGGGTCAGTATTTAAGCTACATTTAATTCCAGAAACCATAAAAATAACTACTTTTAAGTCTATCAAACCAAAACAATTAGTAAATATAGAGTATGACTCGCAAACTATTATTACTGTTGATACCGTATATAATGTATTGAAGAATAGAGACACACCTTCTACCTAATAAGGTGTATATAGGTAGGTAAAAGGCTTGTATGAGGGGTTA
Organism: Candidatus Gorgonimonas eunicellae; assembly: GCA_929200395.1. GTDB lineage: Bacteria > Pseudomonadota > Gammaproteobacteria > Pseudomonadales > Endozoicomonadaceae > CAKMZJ01. Next base: position 6,464 of record CAKMZJ010000037.1, read on the forward strand.
TACTATTTTTGTCTAAGGCAACATTATAAATAAGAATGAAGAATGCAAGTCTTATTTAATCTTTTGAATCTGACTTAATTAAACTATCTATAAGTTGTTTGTCAGCTTTCTCATCTTCATCATTGATAGGCAAATCTAGATTTACACCTTTATCAATTATTTGTTTCAGTATAGGAATATATCTTTTATCTTGTTTTGCTTGCTTTATAGCTTTAGATAATACAGAGTCATATTCATTTTTTTGTAATTGAAAACTATCAGAGTCAACATAACCAATTAAGAATAATATTAGGTCTTTATGATAGCGATCATTAATTGCTCTAGAGATAGCACTTTGGCCCGAGGAGTCTACATTACAAATATTTGCACCATGTTCGATGAGTAATTTTATACATTCTTTTTGCCACTGAGTCATGTTTCCTTCGTTTTTTGTCATCTCACGACTTAAAGTAGCCAAAACATCTGTTAGCAGATAACGGCCATCATGCATGTGATTAAGAAACTTAGTTTTATTATCTTGATTAAGTGAGTTTAAATCATGTTCTATATGGTGTATAGATGTGTTATTCATTATTAGAGTACCCAAATGACTGCGAAATGATTTAACATCATTTTTATCAAAAGTTAGTGATAAAACGCCTATGTCATAAGGTATGTTGTCTTCTTTTAACTCATTTATGCTTATAAATTCTTTTAACGTTTCACCTGTTAATACTTTATTAGAGTTATCAGACATTTTGTATTCAGCAGAGAGCACATCATTAGCTGCCATATGACGATTTAGATAGCTTGTAGCTATACTTATTATTTTTGTACTTCTAAATAAATTAGGTAGTTTTTTTTCAAGTTTTATTATTTTGTCGCACAAGTAATTGATTACTTGATGACATTTACTAACTAGTCTATTTGCTGTATAAAATTCTTTTTTTTCATTATTAAAAAAAATACGATCTTCGTTGTTTATAGACCCATCGTTACTTCCTTTAACTAATGTGCTGATATTATTACATTTCATATTTAGTGTCTCTATGTTGTAGTGAAATTATAGATAAATATCAATGATAAGAATAGATTCCTATTTTAGAGCTATACAGGTAAATTATAGCAAAAAAATCAAAATATTATTTTATTTACGTGGTTAAACTTTTAGGTTTGTGTTGCTATAGGTGAAATATTTTTGCTTGATATTAGAGGTTTAGTGTTTGACATATCAGATGCAGACATTTTGCGTATAATTATCTTTAAAATAACAAATAAGGCTATTTAATTGCTTGTCTGTATTTTGTATTAAATTAAATTCTTTACAAAAACTCGTTGAATTTGGTATTTTTTTTAGGTACCAGCCTACATGTTTGCGTGCTAGCATTAGCCCTTTGTTAATACCGTAAAAAGAGTATAAAGATTGTAGGTGTTCTAATAAGACAGTTAGAAATTCATCATTAGCTATTGTTGTTAATATGGTGCTTTCATTCTGTAGATATTGCTTAATTTTTTGAAAAATCCAAGGGTTACCTCGTGCTGCTCTACCAATCATTAAGCCACTAGCAGAAGTTTGTTTTAATATTTGCTTGGCTTTTTCTGGAGAGTCTATATCACCATTAGCTATAATCGGAATATTTACTGCCTCAACTATTTTAGCTATTGTAGCATATTCAGCTTCACCGTTGAATAAACATGCTTTAGTTCTGCCATGGACAGTAATAGCACTAATTCCTTGCTGCTCTGCAATTTTAGCAATTTCTACACCATTACGATTCTCTGTATCCCATCCTGTACGCATTTTGATGGTAACTGGAATATCTACAGCATTTACTACGGCTTTAAGCAAATTTTCTATTTGTTGAGGATATTGCATTAATGCTGATCCGGCAGCCTTATTACATACTTTTTTGGCTGGGCAGCCAAAATTTATATCTATGATTTGCACTCCTAAATCTTGATGAATTTTAGCAGCTAAAGCTAATTGTTGTGGGTCATTCCCAAGTAATTGCAAAATCCTGGGTTCTTCTTTACCGTATATTCTACGTAATTTAGATTTAGGGCTGTTCCATAACTTGCTTTGACAGGTAATCATTTCAGTAACGGCTATATCTGCACCGTGTTTAACACATAGTTTTCGAAATGGATGGTCGCTAATTCCTGCCATTGGAGCTAAAATTAAAGGGGTGTTAAATTTATAAGGACCTATTATCATAAAACTTTGTACTAGCTAATTAAGGATTAAAAACCTGATTATCTCATATTTTTTATGGAATATATAGATTTTTAATAGAATAATCACAAAATTATGGTTACGTAATTGTGATTGTAATATGTTAGAATGGTATAACTTTATTATTAGTAATTAAATTTACTTTACTCGGGGCAATTATGTTTTTATCAGGGAATGATAATAACAAGTTAATATTTAATTTAAATCGCATTCTATATAGAGCGAAATGCGAAAGTATAGTAAATACTAAAAAAAGTAGCTTAAGTAGCGTTCAGAGACCATACAACAATAATATTGAAGCAATAGAATGTTGGTTGAAAACACCAATAACAGAAATACAGCATAGAGATTGCGTAATATGCCACCTCGATCAAAAACTAGAAAAATATAATGATGTTAATGACAAAAAGACGGCTTTTATTGCAGTATTAGATTGTTGTGTTGCTATATGCTCTGCAATTTCATTATTGATCGTAGCTACTAGTGCTACATCTTTTATTTTAACACCGATTTTTATTGCGCTTCTTTCTATAGCTTGTGTGGTTGGATTATCTTCTGCATTGGTAGGAGTAGCTATATTAGCTAATCGATTTTTACTCAAAACAGAAGAGGCAGAATTAAATGTATCTATAGTTATAGCTAATTTTTTACAGTGTACGGCTTTGAACATAGATATGCCTAGAGGTGTTCAAAATGCAGAAGTATTACAAACAAATATAAAAGATTTAGATAGGCTAATAAGAGAAGATAAGTGCACGGGATCGATGTCTAAACTAATACAACTGTATCATAAACTTGATAGTTTAGAGCAGCAACAAGACAAATTACGTGCTCGTATAGATTCCGAAGTAAACCCTAAAAAGAAAGAGGCATATAATAATAGACTAATTGAAAATAGTGAAAATATCGAACTTAAATATAAAGCAGTTAAAACTCTAAGTGAAATACTCTATACAAAGATTTTTTCTGGTTTAGAGGGTATGTATCATCAAGATTACAAAGAAGAATTCATTAAAAATAAATACCAATATATATTAGAATTAACTTCTTCAACAGTGTTCAGTGCTAATTTGTATGGTATGATTTTTATAGATGGGAGTCTTACTAAAGAATCTATAGATAGATTTCAATCGAGTAAATTTTTTAAAGCTTTGTTATCTGGTGTTAGTTCTATAGAAGAAAAAAATCTTTTTAGGAGTATCAATTAAAAACAACTAATGCATCTCAAGTTAAAAGATGCATTAGTTAAGATACCACAACTACGGCTAATCTCTAGACAGCATAGCTAACTCTTGTATTGCAACTGACATCATTGAAAAGTTTTTTTCAGAGCTAGATTTAACTTCTGAAAGAGTGCTATTCCAAATTCTCAGTCTATCTTTATTGGTTTGTTCCCAGTGCTTAAGTTGTTGAGTTATATTTTTTTCTGATTTGCTACGTAATATACTTATACAGTTTTTAGCTAGCGCCATATCAATTTGACTATGGAGTGCGGATACTGCTTTGCGTTTCCATAAATCACTTACAGGTAAATGGCGAACTATTTCTCTGACCCAAGCTAAAGATAGTTTATCTTCTAAAGCGAAGAATATATGAGCTGCACATTCTATTGATACATCACAAGTATCTGCTATTTGAGTAATAAAAAAAGAATAATATAAATAACGCAAACCAGCACAATAAGATGCAAGTTTAGAAGGAACACCAGCAGCTTGCAGTTCCCCAGACCAAACATCTAATCTTTCGCAGTCGTTTTCTCCTAATAATTCTGGCAATAGTTTTGATACTTGTTGGACTGCGGGTTTGTATAATGTTATTAGCTCATTAATATCCACGCGATCCATTTTACCTAGTAGCCAAATACAAGATTTTTCTATCTGCCTTTGTATGCGAAATAATTCAGCTGCGTAGACAGAAAAAGCTACTTTATTGCCTAAACTTTCTAATTCATTCCAGATGTTTTTAATTGAAAGAATCTCTATAACTGCAAGGTAAGCTCGGACACAATCAATTTTAGTTGCTCTAGTTTCATGTTGTAAGCGATAAATAAAAGCTGCTCCCATCCTATTGCATACTTCATTTGCTACATGAGTTCCTAGAATTTCATTTTTTAACGGATGCGAGTAAATGTTTTTGTTAAATTTTTCTTGAATTGGTTTAGGAAAATATTCCGTTAGTTTTTCAGATAAAATAGGCATATTAGTTATATCATGTTTTGCAAGATCTTCAGAGAGTTCCATTTTTACATGTGATAATAATATAGATATTTCAGGTTGAGTTAAACCTTGGGCTGTTTTTCCTAAAGTTTTCAATTCTGCATCTTCTGGAAGGCAATCTAGGGCTCTGTTTAGCCTGCCTTCGTTTTCTAGATCGCGGATCATAAACCGATGATCATTAAAATAATATAAGTTTTGGAAGCGACTAAGACTGAGCCTTAAGATTTGAAGTTTATTATGTTCTAATACTAAATTACCAACTTCTTCAGTCATTTTAACTAATAATTTATTACGTTGTTTTAAAGTGTAATCTCCATTTCTAACTACTTCATTTAGTAAGATTTTTATATTAACTTCATGATCTGAACAGTCTACACCTGCTGAGTTATCTACAGCATCAGTGTTTATTAGTCCTTTATTTTTTGCAAATTCAATTCTGCTCTTTTGAGTTAATCCTAAATTACCACCTTCACCAACAACTTTGACATTAAGATCGTTAGCATCAATTCGTAAGCTATCGTTGGCGACATCTCCGACATCGGCATTATCCTCTGTTGAGGATTTAATATAAGTACCTATGCCGCCATTCCATAGTAGATCTACTGGAGCTTTTAAAATTGCTTGTATTACTTCGTTAGGCGTTAAAAAATCGCTTGTGATTTGTAGTACTTTTTTGGCTTCAGTGCTTAATTCAATTTTTTTACTTTGCCTGCTATAAATGCCACCACCTTTTGAAATTAACTTGTTATCGTAGTTATCCCAAGATGATCTTGGCATCTCAAATAGCCTTTTACGTTCTTGATAACTTGTAGCGGTATCTGGGTCAGGGTCAATAAAAATATGTCGGTGGTTAAAAGCAGCGATTAATTTTATGGTTTTAGATAGTAGCATGCCATTACCAAATACATCACCAGACATGTCTCCTATCCCAACAACACTAATGTTTTGTTTTTGGGTGTTTATGCCTATTTCCATAAATAAACATTTTACTGATTCCCAGGCGCCTTTAGCAGTAATTCCCATTTTTTTATGGTCATACCCTTGTGAGCCTCCTGAAGCAAAGGCATCGCCCAGCCAAAAGTTGTATGATAAAGATATTTCATTGGCTATATCAGAAAAAGTAGCTGTGCCTTTATCGGCAGCAACAACTAAATAAGGGTCATCATCATCATATTTAACAATACTCGGATCAGTTATAATTTTTCCATCTATAAGGTTATCTGTTAAATCTAATAAGCCAGAGATAAATTGTTTGTAGCGTTTTATTCCTTCTTCAAGAATTTCATCTCTATTCATAGCGGTCGTAGGTTTTTTGAGTACGAATCCACCTTTAGCACCATGGGGTACTATGACCGCATTTTTAATCATTTGAGCTTTTACCAGCCCTAAAATCTCTGTACGAAAATCTTCTCGCCTATCAGACCAGCGTATTCCACCGCGTGCTACTTTTGAAGAACGCATATGTATACCTTCAAAATATGGTGAATACACAAAGATTTCAAACATTGGTCTTGGTAGTGGAGATATTGGGATATCAGTTGTCTTAATTTTAAATGATAAATATTTAAATTCTGATTTGTCACCCTGTTGCTTATAAGAGTTTGTTCTAACAGTAGCATCCACAACACTAATAAAATATCTTAAAATTCTATCTTCATCTAAGTTTTCAATATCGTCTAATATTTTTTGTAGCTTATCTTTAGTGCTTGCTATTTTGGTGTTTCTATCTTCAGTAATATTTGGACAAAACTTTACTTCAAATAAATCTATAATGGTTTTAGTGGCATTAGGATTAGCTTTCAGCACTTTTTGCATATAACTTTGACTGAAAGGAACTTGTAGTTGTAATAAGTATTTCGCTAAAGCACGAATAATTACTATTTGTTTCCAACTAAGACCGCATAATAATACAAATGCATTAAAACCATCATTTTGAATTTGCTGTTTCCATGTTCTTACAAAAACTTGATGTAGCTGATCTCTAACGTATTTATCATTGAGGCAATTTTTATCTTCTAATTCTATTACAAAATTTATTAACCAATAATTATTTTTAGTAATGGTAGGATTTATTGAATAGCTTCTAGCATTAATTACCCTAACACCGATTTTATCTAAGATAGGCAATACATCTGATAAAGCAAACATTTTTCCAGTACCGGCAACACGAAATTGCCAATAGTTGAAATCACTAATCGGTCGGCAAATAGTAGTATTGATATCGTCTTTTCCTACTAAGCTTTCAAATTTAGTTATATCCATTATAGCTTGCCTAGGATTAACATCTTCTTTGTAAGCCTCAGGAAAAGACAGGGAATATTTTCTTCTTAGCTTACTCCCTGTGGCTTCACCAAATATTTCTAGAAATGCTTTATTGAGATGATCGTCCCAGGTTAGCATTTTTTCATTGATTAGCTCTTCTAGTCTTTCTGTATCAATTTTGAGGTTTTTAACGTGTTCTGAGTGAACAATGAAATGCAGTTGAGCAAGAAGACTTTCCGTCAATTTAACGCTGAAGTCAGTGCTATCACCCTTGAATTCTTTAATTAAGATATCATTAATTCCAACTCGCAATTCAGTATTGAATTTGTCTCTAGGTATATAAAGAACAACAGATATAAATTTACAGTAATTATCTTTACGTGCTACAACTTTTAAGCGTTTGCGTTCTTGAGATTCTATTATGCCTTTCATAGCGAATTGTAAATCTGTTATGTCCGCTTGCAGTAGTTCATCGCGAGGATAATTGTTTAATAAATGTTTTAATGCTTGGCCTTGGTGGCTACGAGGAGCATAATTTGTAGATTCTAATATTTTGATTACTTTTTTTCTTACCAAGGGGATTTTATCTATAGGAGTATTATATGCCACAGAAGAAAATAATCCCCAAAATTGCCATTCGCCAATAACTTCTCCATGATCGTTTAACTTTTTAATTCCTATGTAGTCTAAATAACCAGGTCTATGTATAGTTGATTTATTGGTGGATTTTGATATTGCTAGTATATAATTATTTTTTTCGTTACTTTTTAATAAGTTATACGAAGTTTGGTTCTTTAAACAGTTTTGTGATTTTTGGCACAAAAGACCAAGTCTAGAGCTTTCATCGTCTTCAAAAATGTATTTGTTTTTTTCCTTAATTATGTTGCTGTATTTAAACCCTAAAAATAAAAAATTATCTTCAGAAATCCATTTCAAAAAGTCGATATTTTCTTTTGTTCTTTCGTTCTCTTTTGAAGATACTAATATAGATTTGTACCATTCAGATGCTTCGATAAGCTTGGATCTCATGTTACTCCAATCGTCTACAACTTGATATACTTTGTTAATGACATCCGCTATGGCTGACTTAATTTTAGACAATTCCTCAGTATCGTTTTGTTTGTCTATTTCTATTCTAATTAAAACTTCTGGTGAATAATTAGCATCTTGTGTGCTATTATTTTTTTCTTTTATATTAGTTAATTTACCCGCGGTAGAACGCTTAACATTCATTACTGGATGAAACAAGCTATACACCTGAAGATCTCTATTGGCTAGCTCTAGCAATATAGATGACAATAAAAATGGTGTGTCTTCAGATATTATTTCTATTACACTGTGGGTAGAATACCAGTTATGTTCATGAGGATTAGTGTTATAGACTCGAATTTTAAATCTATTTTTTTCGATGTTGTGCATAATTTGCCACAAACACAATATTGATCCGCAACGATCCTCTATTGTTTGTTTGCGTAATTCTGTTATATTTTCATCGCGGCAGTAATGATTTAAAATAACTTTCAGATTAATAAGTGTTTCTGAAGATTCTTTTTTAGATAATAATTCAATTACTGAATTAATGATACTTTGGCGAATATCTTTAGTTTTGTTCATATATGAACCGTAGCGAATTGAAAGTTACCGTTAAATTTATATAACATCTAGTTGAAGTTGGGTTTTTACAAATTTTAAATAAAACACCGTCAACTAGGATAATATAAATTTGTTTTTTATAAAATACTGTTTACAATAAAAGCACATCGGAGCTTATGTATAATTAATTAAATAATCATGCATAAGCTAAAAAGTTAAAATATGAATATTCTATCTTAAAATATAGAAATTACTCACTTGAAAAGAGTTAATTCGAGGCAAAGCTCCAATAAAAAACCATATTTTTAGTAGAAGTCCATACAAATATTCGGAAAGCATATTAAATATTATACTATATCTAATAGTTAAGTGCTCTATATTTGTTTAAATATTTAGATTAATACTTATCCCTTTCATAAACTAAAATAGCAATTTTCAGTGTTTCTATTTGTGTATATTTTAAGTTTATGTGTTTTTCGGTGGTAAGTATATACTCTTTATTGTAAAAAGAAAACTATATGAGAAAAACATGAAACAAAGAGGAATACTATTAGTAAATTTGGGCACACCTAGTAGCACTAAAATAAAGGATGTTCGTAATTATCTCAATGAGTTTTTGATGGATCATAATGTAATTGATTTACCTTGGATTTTTCGTAAATTAATAGTAAGTTTTTTTGTTTTACCGTTTAGACCCCAAAAAAGTGCTGCTGCATATAAAGCTATCTGGAGTAAGCACGGGTCGCCATTATTAGTAAATAGCTATAAATTAGCTAATGATTTACAGAAATCTTCTGCATTACCAATCGAGGTGGCAATGCGTTATGGCGATCCATCTATAAAAAATGGCATTAAACAATTAATTAGTCACAAAGTAACTGAAATTCTTGTAATCCCATTGTATCCACATTACGCAATGTCATCGTATAAAACAGTTATAGAAAAAACTAATGAAGTTATAAGCAGTCTTAATACAGATATTAAACTAATATATCATCCTGTGTTTTATAATGATGATAACTATATTAAAGCATTGGTAGATAGCGCAAAGCCTTGGTTGCAGCAATATTATGATCATTTATTGTTTAGCTTTCACGGTGTTCCCGAAAGGCATATAAAAAAAGATGACACTACTAAGCAGCACTGTTTGAAAACTGATAATTGCTGTTTTAAGCAAGATTGTGTTTCACATTTAACTTGTTATAAACATCAAGTTATTAAAACCATGGAAAGTTTTGCAGCATTAGCTAAAATTAGTAAATCTAAGTATTCATTAGGATTTCAATCCAGATTGGGCAAAGATAAATGGCTAACTCCTAATACTCTTGATGTGTTAGATTCATTGGCAGCATCTGGAAAATTAAAAGTGTTAGTTATATGTCCATCTTTTGTATCTGATTGCTTAGAAAGCCTTGAGGAGATAGGCATAGCCGCTAAAGAGTATTTTTTTACAAAACATGGCGGTGAGCTAAGTTTAATACCCTGTATGAATCAACACCCATCATGGGTTAGTGCGTTAAAAATTATGTGTAATTACCAAGCTAAGTAAATATATAAAAAAAATAACAATCAATAGTCTATTATATATATACACCTTTTACTTGCTGAAACCTAGCATTTTAATCTGCCACGTGTATATATGATAGCAAATGTATTTATTATATTTAAGCACATAGCTTGTAGCCTATTTTTAATATGTAGTTTATTTTACATAAACACATCAAGGTCTACTAATGCTGCAACACTTCCTAAACAATCTTTTCTTCAAATATATGACGGTTCTCGCATTTCTTATGTGCAAGATAACGATTATTTGCATATAGGAATACAAAAATCTAGTTCTGTTTTCTATCCTGTTTTTGCAGTAATTGGAACTCAACAAGCGGCTGTAAAATTTTTAGCTACAAAATCAATGGTGATTAATGGTATATATATAGAAGCAGATATTCTTGGCTCGAACACTAAAGCTGGTTTGCCAGCAAAACAATCTGCTTTAATGTTGGAATCTGGGTATAGTGTTAAAATAAATAATGGTTTAATTGTTACAACAGGTGTGAATGTTCACGGATACCGAGGGGTTAACTCCGAAGCAGCGGGAATAGTCATAGCGCTTCCTTTAATTTCTAATATTATAAATCATGGAGAAATAAGAGGCGACTATGGCATAGTTTTTAAAAAAAATGGTTATTTAGAAGGAGCTATCAATAATTTTGGTGATATTGTAGCACATACTGCTATTGGTTCTATAAACCAAAAAATAAACACAACTAACAATATTAGTATAATAAACGACCGTAAAGGCTTTATATGTGGGAGTATAATTCTAGAGGGATCTAATAATAAAATAGAAAACTACGGTATAATAAAAAGCATGAGCAACTCTAGTTTTATCTCTAAAGGAGTTAAATCTGTTATAAATAATAGTGGCACTATTAGTCTATACAATATAATACCATCAACAACAAAAAATTACTTGCATCTAAATAATGAGGGATACCTTTACACAGAAAAAAATTTAGTTGTTAACAGTTTGTATAATAAACATGACATGATAACTAATTTATTAGCTATATTAAATGAAGCTACTAACAGCAAAAATATTGTAGTTAATAAATTATGTATCTCTAACTCTATTACCATTAATAATACTAATTTTAAACCAACAGCAACTAAGTTTACTAATTTAACCACTGGAAATGTTATTATAAAACAAGCTAGTTTGGTAGTTAATGATAGTATTTTATTTAATCAAGGCGCTATTGGTATTGAGAACGACCTTATTTTATCTGGAACATTAACAAATAATGGTAAGTTAATAGCAAGAAAATTATTGGCTGATAATCAAACATTAATCATCAATCAAAGTGCAACCTCATTTTTTTATAACTTAGGAGCTAACAATAGCAATATAAATATAATTAACCATGGACATTTAACTATAGGAGGATATAGTCAACACACTTCTGCTAAAGCTTTTATTTCAGGAAATATTGCTATACATAAAGATAATAACTGTAACAAAGATGGTATTGTTAGCTTAGTTAATAACATAAATCAATTAGAAGGTATATTAAATATAGGCAGTATAATTGCAGCAACTAATACTAATTTAAAGATAGAAGATAAAGCCATAGCAATTTGTAATAAACACTTTTTAGATAGAAACTTAAATATAGATAATGAAGGGGTTTTGCAATTAGAAGCTAGTACTAGTATCAAGAATTATTATAGTTCATCAGGTCTTTTAATTATCAAGTTAAATAATAATAGCATTGTTGATATACTAAATAAAAAAGCGTTATTAAACTGTGATAGTGTTTTTAACATTGACAAAAAATCTAAAATAAATATTATTCCACCTAAAAAAATAACTAAAGATATATCAACAAAATTATATACGGTTTATGCTACTCCATTAACAGTGATGAGCTTTGGAATATACAAAGGAAATTTTATTGAAAAAAGTGTTAATGGTAGCACTGAATTATATTTAACTAATATGAATATTGAGGGTGGTTACTTAACAGGAAAAGTAATTATTAAAAGTTTAATAGGATATTTTCCAGATACTGAATATGCTAGGCAAACACTAGTATTTAGCAATTTATCTAGTATGGGGATAGCTTGGAAGTGCAATAAAAATAATCAACAAGCTACATCTAATAATTTAATTTTTAGTCCTAACGTACTGGCAATGGAAGCTGGTCAATTAAATTTTAATTGCACAACAAAAGATCTTATAGTTGGTTCACAAACCACTAAAGATAAATTTGCCTGTAATACTAAATATTCTTTACCAGCAATATTAATAGGTACTACGGTTGCTACTGATGATAATTTTATTGATACTGCAATTACAGATCCGCTAAGTATAAATTCAATTTCATTTTTTAATATAGAAACAGACGGCAGGAATGAACTTGGCGAAAGAGGAGATATAAGAAATAAAGATGCAATTGTTATTAATGGTACGCATCCGTTACATCTAAATGGAAAAGATGGCTTGCTGTTAGATCAATCTATGCTAATTAAAGCAGGAGCTACCAGCTGTGGTTTAAATATAGCAGCTCCTATGGCAGGTAATATAATTAATAAGACTACTATAGGTGATTCTCTAACTGGAACAGCCATAGGTGTAAATAATTATTTTAAAGGAAATATTACTAATAATGGTACTCTAGATGCTGTTAACTATGCTATATATGTAAATCCAAAAAAATATGGTAATAACAATATAGCTGATTTTTCTATTGATAATAACAACTATATTAATGGCAGTATTTTTTGTGATGTAAATAGATCAGGAATAACATATATTTATCTACACAACTACGGTAATATAATTGCAAATACAATAACTAATAAAGGAGATAATCTTTTATATATTACTAATCATCAAAACAGTAAAATATATACAACAGAAATTTCTGCTACAAAAATTGAAAACTATGGAAATATTAATATAAACAGCAAGTTGTTTTCCAATAAGTATTGTGATTTTTTAAACCAACAAAGTGGTGTAGCTACAATTAGCAATATGTATTTAGATAAATTGCTTATTAATGATGGCAAGCTATTTTTAACAAACTTATTTGGTAATGGTAATACATTAACGAATAATCAGATTGTCAATGTTGGTACTATAACAAATATAAATATAACTAATAATAGCATTGTTAATATTTATAAATCTATTTCTGGAAAAGTTAATATAGCTAATGGAGCGAGCACAAAATTATTAACTATAGCTGATATAGTAACAACTAATAAAGGAGCTCAACTAACTACTAATAGCATTCAAATTGCTAAAAATGCTAAATTAATAAATAGTAAAAATTCAACTATTAATATTAAACAACCTGCTAATTTAGTTATAAA
>CAKMZJ010000038.1 GCA_929200395.1 Candidatus Gorgonimonas eunicellae
GTCGACTAAATCAAGAAATACTAACGCAGGATAAAAGCTTAGAAGCCTTGCCCTAAAACCTATACAGATGCTGTTGTAGCGTCATAATATAGTTTATTACTGTTTTTTTTAGAAGTAACACTTGTTGTTATTTCCGATTGTTTATTATTATCATTAAATGTACTAAATGTAGTTATACCTAATTTTTTAAATAATTGCATATCTTCAGATGCTTCAGGATTTTTAGTAGTTAAAAGTTTATCCCCAAGAAAAATAGAATTTGCACCAGCTACAAAACATAAAGCTTGCAATTCGTTAGTCATTTGTTGCCTACCTGCTGATAATCTAACATAGGATTTTGGCATCATTATTTTAGCTACCGCAATAGTACGTACAAAATCAATACCGTCTAAATCTTTAATATTTTCTAATGGAGTTCCCTTAACTTTAACTAGCATATTAATTGGAACACTTTCTGGATGCTTGGGCATATTCGCTAACTGAATTAACATACTAGCTCGATCAGCTACTGACTCTCCCATACCTAAAATGCCACCGCTACATACATTAATACCTGACTGCCGTACATTGCTTAAAGTTTGCAATCTTTCACTATAAGTTCTTGTAGTAATTATATTACTATAAAATTCTTCGGAAGTATCTAGATTATGATTATAAAAATCTAATCCAGCAGTTGCTAATGCCGTGGCTTGATTCTTAGTTAATGTTCCAAGAGTCATACAGGTTTCAAGACCTAGCTGCTTAACACCGTTAATCATTGCCTGTAAATAAGGCATCTCTTTAGCTGGTGGATTTTTCCAAGCGGCTCCCATGCAAAACCTAGTAGCTCCTGCTGCTTTAGCTTTTTTGGCTTCTTCTATAACTGCTTGAACTTGCAGTAACTTTTCTTTTTTTAACCCAGTATTATAATGACCACTTTGAGGACAATACTTGCAGTCTTCAGGACAAGCTCCAGTTTTTATTGATAATAAAGTGCTAGTTTGCACTTTATTAGGATCAAAAAACATTCTATGAGATTGCTGTGCAAAAAATATTAAATCAGTAAAAGGTAATTCAAAAAGTTGTAATACGCTATCTAAATTCCAATCATGTTTTAAGTTATTTGTAGAATAATCAACAAGTAAAGATGCAGTATCCATAGGACTACCTATTAAATTCAATATAATTATTTTCTGTTAACTATACATCCAGCAAATAAAGCATGAATGTATACTAGAAAATGTACTAGTGATATGGTCTATTATTTTGCAGATACTACAACCATCGCAGGTCGTAACACTCTCTCATGCAGTTTACAACCTTTTTGACATACTTCAACTACAGTATTAGGCTCTGCTTCTGGTTTGCTTACTGTTGCTACTGCTTGATGGTAATGCGGGTCAAATGGCTCACCAGCAGGATTGATTTGCTCGATACCAAATTTTTCCATTGCACCTAGAAATTGTTTTAATACTAAATTTAAGCCTTCAATAAAACTACTATGTTGGCCGCCATCTGCTTGTTCTGCACTTTCTATGCCTTTTTCTAGGCTATCTATTACTGGAATTAACTCTTTAGCTAGTTTTTCTATACCAAACTTATGTGCTTTTTCTACTGACATATCAGCACGTCTTTTAATATTAGCCATTTCTGCTTGTAATCTTAAAGATTGCTCTTTATACTCTCTTACTTCTTCTTCCAATTTAGATAACTGACCAAATATTTTACCAGAAATGGCATCGTTTTCATCTTGATCGTTTTCGGTTGTGCTCTCTTCAGCAGCATTAAGAATAGGGTCTTCTGTATTTAATAAGCTTTCTTGCTCTGTTGCCGTAGAAGTTTCATTCTTGTTTTCTGTTGCTTCTTTAGGAGTTTCGTTGTTATCTTGTTTAACGTTTTTACTCATATAAATTCCTTGATTAAATTTTAAGGTGTTATTTAAAGTGAATGTTATTCATTAATTGCAAGTATGGGGGCGACTCTTGCAGAATTCAATACAAATTAGCTAATAATATTATGACTAATTTGATACTTTTGTAAGCAAGACATAAAAAACTTAGTTACTGCTAGTGCTTGTTGTGGATTCAGCCGAGGATCACATAATGTTTGATAATTAACCGATAACTGTTCTTCACTCATATAATTAGCATCTATACATTCAGTTACATCTAGCGGGCTAACCTCTAGGTGTATCCCACCAGCATAACAATTATAATGATGTATAATCTTTAAAAAATTTTCAACTTCTGCATAAATTGCCGTTAAGCTCCTAGTCTTATAACCATTTGATGCTTTATAAGTATTGGCATGCATTGGGTCTGTTAACCAAATAACTGATTTTTTTTCCTGTGTTATAGCTCGAATTAGCTTAGGAAGTTGCTTACTTATATGAGCCCCCATACGAATTACTAACATCACTTTAGCAGTTAAATTATATGGATTGATTTTATCTATGATTTTAATTAAGTCGTCACTAGTCATGTCAGCACACACCTTAATAGCTATAGGATTAGCTATACCCCTAAGCATTTCTACATGGGCACTTTGTGGTTCAGCTGTTCTTTTGCCTATCCATAAACTATCAGCTGCACCCGAATACCAATTTATTATGTTGTTCTGCCGAATAAATGCTTGTTCGTATGGTAGCAATAAAGCTTCATGAGAAATAAACGTAGTCTGATAAGCATCTTTATTAACCTCTTGCTTGTCAAATCTAGCTAGCAACTGCGCTGTATATTGTGCCTGCTTATATGCCAATAGCATCCTTTTAGGGTCAGCCGTACGTGCTTCAATATTAGTTGCATAGCCATTGATAATATCACCACGATAAACTGGTAATATTTGTGAATTTACAATCTCACTAGAGTTGCTTCTTGGTTTAGCAAATTGCCCTGCAATTCTACCAAGTTTAATAACATTTTTATCTAATGCTTTAGTTATTAACTGCTGCATTTTAGTTAATAATTTAGTAAATGCAGTAACTCGTATTTCCGAAAATTCACTAAAACTTTCAGCACAATCACCAGCTTGTATAATTAACGCTTCGCCATTAGCTACCTGTCGTAGCAATTGTAATAAATTTGCTGTTTTTGTTGCTGTTGTTATTACCTCTGCTTTCTGTATTTGAGCTATAACTCGATTAAATTCATTTATATTCTGGTAATCTGGTTGTTGTTTCGCTTGGTAGTTCTTCCAACTATCAGGAGTCCATGTAAACAGTTCTGTCATTAAAATAAAACTTATAAATAATATTCAATTAGAAAATTTATGTTTATCTGCTTTTGTAAATAATTTAAAAAAATTATTTGATGTAGCTTCTGCTAATTTTTCTACAGAAATACCTTTCAAATTAGCAATATAAGCAGCTGTGTCTGGCAAATATTTAGGTTCATTAGGTTTGCCACGATGAGGAACAGGCGCTAAAAATGGTGCGTCAGTTTCAATTAAGAGCCTGTCTAATGGTATATGTTTAACAATTTCCTGTAATTCAGTTGCTTTTTTAAATGTTACAATCCCAGATATAGATATCATATAATTCATATCCATAGCTTTAGTTGCCATATCTAGACTTTCGGTAAAACAATGTAATACACCTGCGGATTCTTGATTACCATAGTTGCGAATTAAATCCAAGGTAGCGGTTCTAGCATTACGTGAATGGACTATTATTGGTAGCTTATGCTCAGAGGCAACAGTTAAATGCTGTATAAAAGACTTCTGTTGTATTTGTTGCTGGTCTGAATTTTTTTCATAAAAAAAATCTAAACCGGTTTCACCTAACGCAACTATTTTAGGGTGCGATAAATACGGTATTAATTGCAAAACATCATCTTGATGCTGGCAGTCTGACGGATGAATACCTACCGAGGCAAAAACCATCTTATATTTTTTTGCTAGCTCAAGCATAGTTGCCGCATTATTTAAATCGATACCAACACAAAGCATATGGCTTACCATAGCATCGGTAGCACTTTTTACTGCTAAATCAAGGTTACCTTGATAATTACTAAGATCTAGTCTATCTAGATGACAATGGGAATCTATAAACATAGTTAAATTCACTAATAAAAACAAAATTATTGACACATTACGGCAAATTATAGCTGTTATTATAAATATATGCTAGATTAAAATATTTTATTTATTAAGGTAATATAATGTTAGAAATTACTAAACTCAACAAAACCAAAGTAGTTTTCCCTTCTATAGATAATGCATTAATAGAGCCTAACGGTTTATTAGCTGTAGGTGGTAACTTAAATACAGATACACTAATTAATGCATACAAACAAGGTATTTTTCCATGGTTTAATAATGACGAGCCTATTTTATGGTGGTCACCTAATCCACGCATGGTGCTCTACCCAGATAAACTACATATTTCTAAATCATTGCAAAAATTAGTAAAAAAAAATAAATATCAAATCACAATAAATACTCAGTTTAATAAATTAATTACTGCATGTGCTGAAGTTAGAGCAGATTCTGGAACTTGGATTAATTCACAAATGATTGATGCATATAATAATTTGCATAAATTAGGATACGCTCATTCAGTAGAAGTATATACCGAAAATAAACTAGTTGGTGGGTTGTATGGCGTTACTTTTGGTCAAGTATTTTTTGGTGAGTCAATGTTTAGCATCGAGACTAACACTTCAAAATTAGCTTTAATTAAATTAGTTGAAACTTTAAAAACAAAAAATTTTAAACTAATTGATTGTCAACAACAAACATCTCATTTAGAATCCATGGGAGCTTGTTTAATATCGAGGAAACATTTTTCTAAGCTACTAACTAAATATTGCACTAATAACAACTATAACAAATGGTAATTCGATAATGCAGCTTTAATCCTTAGTTTAAAACAGCTTTATTAGTTAATATTTTGATGTATAATAATAGCTTTTATCAGTAACTATAATATCAAGAGTTATATCAAATTTATTAGTTGGAACAATATCTACCTGTTGAAAATCATAAGCCATGCCTATTAAAATAGGTCTATCGCTACCTGTTAAAGTAGATAAAACTCTATCATAATACCCTTGACCCATTCCTAGTCTGTTGCAATTTTTATCAAAACCAGTTAATGGTAATAAGATTGCATCTATAGTATTGATATCAATACTGTCTACAGTTTTTTTAGGTTCAGCAATACCGAATTTATTATAATACAACTTTGTCTGCTGGCAATAATTTACAAAACTCATTTCTCTACTCTTAGTAGAATAAATTGTAGGTAAATAACAGTTTTTATTATTAGCCCATATCCAATTAATAATATTGCCTAGAGCTAGTTCATGATCGAAAGCAATATATGCCGCTATATCGTTACAATTTAATATCTCTGGTAATTTTGTTAATAACTTAAAGGCTCTATAACTATAAATTAGTTGATCCGTAGTTGACAATAACGACCTTTTTTGTCGTGTTTTATTTCTTAATAGTTGTTTTTCATTCAAGAGGTGAGATTCTAATGATGTCATCTTGCTATATGTTAGTAAATTTTATTAGCTATTAATACACCTTATTTTTAAAGATGTATTAATAATGCATTCTACTTTTAATTAAATATAAATTAATTAAAACGGTATTTCATCTTCAAAACGATCAAACTGTGTTGCTTGTTGTTTATAGGAATCATCTGTAGTTGCTGCTTTTTCTGGACTACTGCTTAAAGGCATAGTTGGCATTTGTAATAACTCGTTACCACGGTTATGCATATTATCTTCAGTTTTAGCAGCAGCTGGTTTAAACTGTGTATTATTATTGTTCTGATAATAATTATTACCCTGTGAAGAATTATTTACTTGCTTCTTATCGCCCATATAATAGCCATTATTAGAGTTATTATATGAATGATTGTTATTATTGCTATTACTATTGCTATGATTATCTGACCTGCTGTCAAGAAGTATCAGCTGACCACCAAAGTCTACCACTATTTCAGTAGTGTATTTATCTTCGCCTGTTTTTTGATCTTGCCATTTACGTGTTTGAAGCTTACCTTCTATGTAAAGCTTAGAACCTTTTTTTACAAGATTCTGAACTATTTCAGCTAGTTTATTAAAAATTGTTATTCGGTGCCATTCAGTTTTTTCTTGTTGTTGTCCGGTATTTTTATCTTTCCAGACGCTACTAGTTGCTAATGATAAAACCGCAATTACCGAACCATTTTGAGTATAACGTATTTCTGGATTCACACCTACATTTCCAATTAGCGTGACCTTATTTAAACTACGAGCCATAGTTTCTCCTTATTAATATAAAAATTTTCTTAATTAATATTACATTTATTATGAATACACACTTGTACTTTAAACAAGCAATTAATTACAAGTTTTTAGTTAGGCTATATAATAAACCAAATAACAAAATTAGCACCAACGTATTTTAAAATATAATTAGGTTCTATTATACAAGTTAAAATAATAAGTGTACACTTAAATATTTATATGACTATTCCAAAGCACTCTAAGTTCTTATTATCAAGTTTTTCTGTATCGTATTTAATACATACTTTACAATTATTTGGTAAAACAATTGCCTCGATTACACCAGAAACTTTGCGAATTTTAGTTAAATATTCAGATACACTAGTTGATGTATTTTTATTAATAATAGTTACTACCGATTTAATGCGTTGTGGTTGTTGCATGCGAATAGCTAATAACAGCCAAACCAAAATAATTATACTACATATTATTAATAAACCATCATACTCATAATTTTTTAAAAACAATCCATTGATATAGCTTCCTAAGGCAGCACCTAAAAACTGACAAGTAGAATACAATCCCATAGAAGTACCTTTATTTAATAAAGGACTATATTTAGCTACTAATGAAGGCAGAGTTGCTTCTAAAAAAGTAAAACCAAAAAAGAACAATAACAAACCCAATGCAAATATTATATAATTACTTTGAAAAAACATAAAAAATAATGAAACTAATAAACTACTAGCACTAACTAGATAAATTTGCTTAGTTTTACGTTGTCTTTCACTATAAAAAATTAACGGCATACACATAGCAAAAGCTATCAAGTTTACCAGCAAGTATACAAATCCATGGCTTTTAATGTCTACACCTAACACTGATATTAGTAATTTCGGGATCACAATAAAAATACCCATTAATACAAAATGTATAGTAAAAACTCCAAATAGCTGCACTGGTATAATTTTAATTTTTATTATATTTTTTATATCTTGTATTAATATTGATGGTTTTTTAGCACCCTTGCTATTTTGTATTGTGTTTGGAATAAAAAAGATAACTATAACTAAGGCTAGCAATGCCATAATTGCATTAGCTAGAAAAATACTGTTTATCCCAAACTTTGCGTAAATCCAAGGCCCTAAAAACATTGCCAAAATAAAAGATAACCCTATTGAACTACCAATAATCGCCATCGATTTACTTAAATTCTCTATCGATGTTATATCGCTAACTAATGCTGATAATACCCCAGCTATAGCCCCGCTTCCTTGAATAAATCTACCCAATATAACACCTTCAATAGTATTATAATAACTAGCTATAAAGCTACCTATCGCAAAAACTATTAAACCTAAGCTAATAATTTTTTTTCTACCATATATATCTGATAACCAGCCTAAAAAAATTTGCAATAACGCTTGTGTAAAACCATATGCACCAATTGCTATACCTATTTGCAAAGCAGAAACACTAGGATTATCCTTCCAGGCTATAGCTAATGTAGGTATAACCATGAACAACCCAAGCATTCTAAAAACATAGATTATCGCGACTAATAAAGTGTTTTTTAATTCGTTTAATGACATAAATATTTTTCAACTGGTGCTGAGAAGAATCCGTATACTCTTATTTAAATAAATTATAATTCAATCATGAAGTCTAACAACTTATCTAATGGTGCTACAAAGCACTATTACTCTAGTATTTTAGCCTTAATTAACTTTTTTATTCAGTAAAATATTTAACTAAGTGCGATATTATACTATTATCCAACCAAATAGTCTAGATTTATTAGATTAACTCTAAACAGATTATGCTTTTTATATAGAATATTTTATTTTTACGTTTGTAATATAAAGGACACGAAATAAGGCTCAAAATCTACTTTTTAAGGTGACTAAATATTAACTGACGTGCCAGATCAGAAAATACCTCCTATATTTGAATCTTAGAAGCATCACCCAATTGTTTAATGCTAGCGTTGAAACATTTGTTCATACGAGTTTCCAGCTAAAAATTCACGCATTTTCTTTATAGCATTTCTTTCTAGCTGTCTTACTCTTTCCGCAGATACCCCGTATTCTTTAGCTAATTTGCACAAAGTTTCTTTGGTTTCTGCTAGCCATCTTCTATTGATAATATCTCTACTTCTAGAATCTAATATCTCAATAGCTTTTCTTAAACCAATTGTGGAATTATTTTCCCAATCAGAAATTTCTAACAACCTATGAGGAGTGTTTTTATAGTCTTCCAAATAATTTACAGGAAATTGAAATGATTCTTTTTCGTCATCGCAAGGAGCATCGAAAGATTTATCTTGGCTAGTTAATCTAAGCTCCATTTCTGAAACTTGCTTAGGCTTAACCCCTAAGTCTTCAGCTATTTTGACGGTCTCTTCCTGAGAAAGCCAGCTTAACTTTTTTTTAGCACTGCGTAAATTAAAAAACAATTTACGTTGTGCTTTTGTAGTTGCTATTTTTACAATTTTCCAGTTTTTTAGTATAAATTCATGTATTTCTGCTTTAATCCAATGCACCGCAAAAGAAACCAAACGCACACCTATGCTAGGATTAAACCTTTTTACAGCTTTCATTAGCCCAACATTACCCTCTTGTATAAGATCAGCAAGCGGTAAGTCGTATCCGCTATAGCTTTTAGCTATATGGACTACAAATCGAAGATGCGACATAATTAGCTTTCTAGCTGAATCTAAATCTTGATTGTAATATAAATTTTCTGCTAATTTTATTTCCTCTTCCTTTGAGAGTACACCTATGTTACTTACTGATTTTATGTAAGCCTGTGTATCTGAACCAGGAGAGATAAAGTCTATTTTTTGAAGTTTTTTACTCATGATCAAGCTCTTGAGTGCTTTAATTTAAAGGTATTTGTTTAATGTAATATATACACCCGTTAGTTGAAGATGTATATTCCCCTGAAAATATCTATTTTTAAATAACTTTCAAGTACAGCTAAAAAAATTAATCATTGTTACATCACCTTAAAATACAAGTAATTTAATCTGATTTTCAACCACTGTATGAATATTTGCTAACTTTAATTTTAACCTAATTAAAGTTTTATATTTACATGCTGTCAAGTTGATGAAACATTCTAATTTTTTTTATTAGTTTTGTAAATAGTTATAAGTGTTATATCTTGCAAATTTAAAAGTAGTATATCAAAATGTTATATGGATGTACAGATAAAACACAGGTTTTCTGTACAAAATTATAAGATTTTAAACATATTAGTAGTTTATTTATTACTCCATCGTAGATTATAATTAAATTAAATAGTTCAATTTTTAGGTGATAATGATAAACTTAATACATAAAAACTATAAAAACTTTAAAATATTGCCATTATGGCAAACATGCCAAATTATTCAATCTTAAAAGGTATATACACGTGGCTGTTGGAAATGCAAGTTTTCAGCAAGTGATTATAAGTTTTTAGCCAAGGCAGTATTTCGTAGGTTATACACCTTTTACCCGAAGATACGTCTTTTCAGCAAGTAATTAGGTTGCTAATATGTGTTATTGAATATCACCGCTTGATGTAGACCAACAGTTTTTATGATAATTAAGTAATATGCGCCTTTTATCTGAATGTGTATAAACTTAGACAAAAATTAAACTATTATACTTTTCTATAGTAAACTTGGCTTCCTTTTCAAACAACGCCTCATTTAAGAATATATTTTTATCTATAAATTGAGGGTAAAGACTATCGCTTTTATTAAATCTATGCTTAAAGTGATATAGTCTTAAATTAGCTACAATGCAACTACAGCTAAGTCCTTGTTGCTCTATATTAGTCATATTATATTTTACATCTTCTATTATTTCACCAATAGCTTTAGGTAACTCCTTTACTACTCTAACAGTATTTGAATATTTAGATAAAGGAATATCATTAAAATCTATGCAATGTATTTTTTCTTTTAATTCTAATGCAGCTTGAGAAAATTCTTTATCTGTATAATCTTCAGTTGGCAAATAAGAAAGGCATTTAGCAGCTATTCTAATGTCATAGTAGGTTATATCAGCATATTCTAAAGGTAAGTCATATAGCTCACCTCTCTCAGTATAAACAGATAAATTTATTAGTGCTTGTTTTATACTTGAACATTTACCTATTTCAACATCTTCATGAGCTATTAAAAATATAGCAAGTTCTACAGCAGCAAATTTAAAGGCACTAATGCTTTCTAATATACTCTTATTTTGATAAATATTTTTAACCCAGTTTAGTACTTCCTGATAAATTTCTTGCTGGTTAATTTTATCTATTCTCATACTTAAATGAAATAAATCATGTTCAAAAAAACCACTTGAACTCATATTAAAGCTATCAGCATTAATAGTTTCAGCAGTTGAACATCCTACAAGCCAAACAGTAGGTAATCCCCAAGTTTTATTAAGATTGGCTATTGTCAGCTCATCGGTACAGGGTATTAATGCTACCTCTAAACTAAATGGATAACGACTGGCTTTGCCATCATCATAGTCTTGATATGATACAGCTATACCACTATATATTTTTATTAGTTCATCACCAAAGTTTTTATCAATTTCAAGCATGTTTCCCCAAGGAAGTTTTAATATCTTTTTTAAAGAGCAATTCTTTTTAAAATTAGATATTCGTCTAACAGCTATAACATCCGTGACAAGTAAAGAACATTGTTGATTTATAGATTTATATATATCCACTGCTTGCGTTTGAAATCTATATTCAATAAATGACTTACACAATAAAAATTTATATACAAAAGTCAATGACTGTTTATATGGATAGAGCGGGGCCAATGTTTTAAGTTCTTGTTGTAACTTTATAAAATTTTGTTGTTCTTCTGCAGTTAAGCTATGTTGTTTTAATAATTTATTTATGCTTTCATGAAGTTCTTTTGCTGTTATTGCCATGCAAGGCATAGGAAATTCATTCGGATATTGCTTGATTTGATTACCTAGTTTTTCTGCTTCTACATATGACATTGTTTCTAATCTAGCAACAAAGTCTTTATCAGCAGTATAATCTGTAACTAATATACCATTGCTCAATTTTACATAAGGAAGAATTGGTAAACTAGTATTAGTGATATCTGCATGACGATTTGATAAAATATTTGCGTGATTCAAAGATGATTGATCTTGATCACCTTGCAGACAATAATTATTTGTAACTGTAAAATTTTTATTTCCACTATTGCTACATTCTGGAAATGAACATTCTATTATTTTTTGTGCATTATTGATCATGGGTAAACCTCTATTATTAACATAATAATAGATATATTTAATATATTTTAGTTCATTAATATATTAAATTGTTTAATAAGCTTACCAAAGATTTATATTGTTAGTTTAATAGCATCTTGTATTATTAAGCAATTTTTCAATAAACGAAATGCTAATAAAGAAATATTTGAAATTAAACGACTTTTATTGTATTTATAGCATCCGTTTAGCCGTATATTCTACAGGAATGACAAATATTTGCCGCTTTATATCCTTGCCTTGAAAGGCAAGGACTTACGGTAATGAGGATAAACCTTAAGAATGGTTACTTTAGATATTTTCCTATACTTCTTAAAGTTTTTAATTTTGAAGATAACTCAGATAACTCTGCAATTACTTTAGAATACTCTACCTTAGCTTCTTTATTTTGTAATAATTTTTCTGCTGCTTTTTGTGCTTTTAGCACTTCTGACTCATTAAGCTCTGTAGATGATATCGCACTGTCGGCTAGTACATATATTGAACTAGGCTGTACTTCAATAAAACCACCAGATAAATAATATATTTGTTCGGTATTGTCACTGCATATTATATGAATAGGACCGGGTTTTAACGTGCTTAATAATGGCGTATGCCCAGGGTAAATACCTATTTCACCTTTGGTAGCACTTGCTATTACCATGCGAACTTTACCAGAAAATTTCTGCTCTTCAGCACTAGTTACATCACAAAAAATAGTTTTTTCCATATACTATATTCCTCTTATAGAAAATAACATTATTCTATGATGAAAATTTTTGTGCTTTTTCGATAACTTCGTCTATCGAACCTACCATATAGAAAGCTTGTTCAGGCAAGTCATCATATTCACCAGCTAAGATATTCTTAAATGCTAGTATAGTATCTTGTAATGGTACATATTTTCCTGGAGTTCCAGTAAAGACTTCAGCAACAAAAAATGGCTGCGATAAAAAGCGTTCTATTTTTCTTGCTCTTGATACTATTTTCTTTTCTTCTTCAGATAATTCATCTAATCCTAAAATAGCAATTATATCTTTTAAATCCTTGTAGCGCTGTAATACTTTTTGCACGCTTCTAGCTGTTTGATAATGTTCATCACCAATCACTAAAGGATCTAGCTGTCTAGATGTAGAATCTAAAGGATCAATCGCAGGATATATACCTTTAGATGCTATTTCTCTGCTTAAAACCACAGTAGCATCTAAATGAGCAAAGGTTGTTGCTGGAGACGGATCGGTTAAATCATCTGCAGGAACATAAACTGCTTGAATCGATGTTATCGAACCTTTTCGCGTTGAAGTAATACGTTCTTGCAATAGCCCCATCTCTTCAGCTAAAGTAGGTTGATAACCCACAGCGGATGGCATTCTTCCAAGCAAGGCAGAAACTTCTGTTCCTGCTAAGGTATAACGATAAATATTATCAATAAATAGTAATACGTCTCGACCCTCATCACGAAAGTTTTCAGATATAGTTAATCCTGTTAATGCTACACGTAATCTATTGCCCGGAGGTTCGTTCATTTGCCCGTACACTAACGATACTTTATCTAACACTTTAGATTCTTTCATTTCATGATAAAAATCATTACCTTCTCGAGTTCTTTCACCAACCCCAGCAAATACTGAATATCCAGAATGCTCAATAGCAATATTACGGATCAATTCCATCATATTAACTGTTTTACCAACACCAGCACCACCAAATAATCCGACTTTACCGCCTTTAGCAAAAGGACACATTAAGTCAATAACCTTGATACCAGTTTCAAGCAATTCACTAGTTGGTTTTTGTTCTTGAAAGCTTGGTGGTTTACGGTGAATTGGCAGCTTTACTTCCTCACCTATAGCACCTTTTTCATCTATTGGATTACCAACAACATCCATTATTCTGCCTAAGGTTTTTTCTCCTACAGGCACTTGTATAGGATTACCAGTGTTTGTTACTTCAAGCCCACGTGACAAACCTTCAGTAGCGCCCATAGCAATAGTTCTTACTATGTTATCACCTAGTTGTTGTTGTACTTCTAGTATCAAATCTTTATCAATTAACTGCAATGCATCGTATATTTTAGGGATTTGCGTAGCTGGAAACTCTACATCAACAACAGCACCAATAATTTGTACAATACGACCTCCTCTCATAATTTCTCCTTATAATAATATTTTAAACAGCGGAAGCTCCGCCAATAATTTCTGATATTTCTTGAGTAATTGTTGCTTGTCTTGCTTTGTTGTAAACTAGTTGCAACTCATCTATAATATTTTTTGCATTATCAGTAGCGTTCTTCATTGCTAACATTCTAGCAGCTTGTTCACAGGCATTATTTTCTGTTAACGCTTGATAAATTTGCGATTCCAAATACCTTTCGATAAGACTACCTAATAATTTTTGAGGGTCTTCTTCATATATGTAATCCCATGAGTACTTATAATCTTTGGTTTCATCTGGTAATAACGGTAGTATTTGTTTAACAGTAGGTTTTTGAATAATAGAATTTACAAAATGATTATAAGCAATAAAAATACGATCAATATTATTTTTTTTATATTCATCTATCATAATTCGTATACCACCAATTAACTCTGCTACCGTAGGAGTTTCGCCTAAATTGGTTATCACTGCAAGAATATTATCACTACCTATAGATTTAAAAAAGCTAGCTGCTTTTTTTCCTATTAAACATAACTTTGTTTCAACATTTTTGTTTTTCCAGTAAATACTATTTTCTAAAGTCTTTTTAAACAAGTTAGTGTTTAATCCAGCACATAAGCCTCTATTACTAGAGATAACTATATAACCCACTTTTTGTGTAGGGCGTTGCACAACAAATGGATGCGACTTTGCTTCAGTAGAATGAGCAATATGCCCTGCTATTTGCAATATTTTACTAGAATAGTCACGACCACTATACATTAGCTGTTGTGCTTTTTTCATTTTACTAGCTGCTACTAATTCCATAGCACTTGTAATTTTTTGTGTACTTTTTATTGATGATATTTTTACACGTATCTCTTTTTCACTTGCCATTGCTTCCTCTAGTAACAATAGTTATTGACAATGACTATCACCTTATAATCTAAGGTGATTCATCGCAGAATTAGTTAACCAATATTTGCAAAATTATGATCTTTCAAAAATTGCTCGATAACATTTTTTAAATTATCTTTAATAGCGGTATCATAATTACCAGTACTATTAATAGTATCTATTAAAGATTGATGCTTCATATTGGCAAATTTTAGTAACGCTTCTTCAAAATCAGCTATTTTTTCTAATTCTATATTTTCTAAATAACCTTGATCAGCTGCATATAGCATTAGAGCCATATCTGCAACAGATAATGGTGTAAATTGAGATTGTTTCATTAACTCCATAACTCGTTGACCATGTTCAAGCTGTTTACGTGTTGTTTCATCTAAATCTGATGCGAATTGGGCAAATGCTTGTAGTTCTCTATACTGAGCCAGTGCTAACCTGACCCCACCACCTAGCTTTTTAATTATATTTGTTTGTGCTGCGCCACCAACACGCGACACCGAAACACCTGCGTTCATCGCTGGACGATTGCCAGAATTAAATAAGCCAGTTTCTAAAAAAATTTGTCCATCTGTAATTGAAATAACATTGGTAGGAACGAAAGCAGATACGTCGCCAGCTTGAGTTTCAATAATTGGCAACGCAGTTAAAGAACCAGTTTTATTAGTTACTTTTCCATCGGTATGTTTTGCTATATATTCTTCATTTACCTTAGATGCTCTTTCTAGTAGCCTTGAATGCAAATAGAAGACATCTCCAGGATATGCTTCACGTCCGGGTGGGCGCTTCAGCAATAAAGAAATTTGTCTATACGCCCATGCTTGTTTAGTTAAGTCATCGTATACAATAAGAGCATCTTCACCGATATCACGGAAATATTCTCCCATAGTACAACCAGCAAATGGTGCCAAATACTGCATCGCAGCTGGATCAGAAGCACTAGCATTGACAATTATTGTGTGTTTTAATGCGTCATGTTCTTTTAATTTTTGCACCACATTAGCAACAGTAGACTGTTTCTGGCCAATAGCTACATATATACATTTGATCCCAGTATCTTTTTGATTTATTATGGTATCTATTGCTAAAGCTGTTTTTCCTGTTTGCCGATCACCAATAATTAATTCCCGTTGACCACGACCAATTGGTACCATTGAATCTATTGCTTTGTATCCAGTTTGTACTGGCTCACTAACTGATTTTCGTGCAATAACGCCAGGAGCTACCTTTTCAATCGGAGATGTTGCTGATGCCTCTATTGGTTCACCGCCATCTATAGGGCTTCCCATAGAGTCAACAACTCTACCTAGTAATTCTGGCCCTACAGGCACCTCTAAAATTTTACCTGTACAATATACATTCTGCCCTTCAGATAAACTGCTATAATCTCCTAATATAGCAGCACCAACTGAATCACGTTCTAAATTTAGAGCCAAGCCATAAAGATTATTATCAAATTTAAGCATTTCGCCATATACCGCATGAGAAAGCCCATGGATGCGAACAATACCGTCCGTGACACTTGCAATAGTTCCTTTATTTTTATCTTCAACAATAGGATCAAATTGCTCTATTTTCTTAGCAATAAAATCGCTAATTTCTGAAGAGTTTAAATGTTGCATAGTTTACCTTTAATCTGTAGCTTTATACATATTTGAAGATGTTCATACACCTTCTACTTGAATGGATATAAGAGTAAAATAAAAATTTAATTAGTTATAACTGTGAATCGTATAAGCATAAAATAATAGTTTAATTTATTATATTATTTTTTAATTGTAAAATTTTTGTTCTTAAACTTAAATCTATAACTACATCTTGAGATTCTATAATGATGCCACCTAATATATCCTTATCTACTATATTTTCTGCAATTAACGAGCATTTTAATCTTGCTTCTATCTTTTTTACTATTGTTTTTAGTTGTTTAGCTTTCAGTTTTAATACAGATATTACTTTTATACGTTTTTGATTGTTTAGCTCCATTCTTTGGGTAATAAACTGCTGACATATACTAGGCAATAAATATATACGACTATTACTAAAAATAAACTTTAAAAAATTTATACATTTATCTGATATATTATCTTTGCAAACATCTATAAATATATCCGATTTTTGTTGTTTGTTATATTGATGACTAGATAAAACAAATTGCATTTTATCGTTGTTAAATACACAAAGGCAAAAATCTAGCATTTGTTGCCATTGTTCAATTTGATCTTGTTGCTTGGCATAAGAAAAAGCTGCTACACTATATGGTCTTGCATAAGTTAAAAGTTCCACAATTGCATTCCATTAAAGTTCATTAATTAATGTTTCTATATAATTATCATTTTGAGCTTTATCGTAATTTCCAGCTATTAACTTTTCTGCTCCATTAATAACTAATTCAGCAACTTTATTATGCAACTCTTTTTTGCTAAGTTGAATTTGGTTATTAATATCTTTTTTAGCATCTTCTATAATGAAGTTAGCTTCTTTAATTGCTTGTTGTTTAGCTTCATTTATAATTTGCTGCGCTTCTTTTTTTGATGTTTCAATAATAGCATGTGCTTTCTTGCTAGCTTTATTTATGCTTGTTTCAGCTATATGTTTAGCTTCTATTAATCTTTTATCTGCTTGACGAGAAGCTTCTATGGTGTTTGCTATTTTCTTTTGTCGTTCATTTAATACAGCTATTACAGGAGGCCATACATATTTAATGCAAAATAAACAGAAAATTAAAAAAGAAATTGATTGTCCAATTAATGTTGCATTTAAATTCATAAAGATTATACCTTTGTATACACTTTCAAAAAGAAGATGTATAACTAAAAATAACAATAGCAGATTGTATATGATAATATTGATAGAGTTATAAAATGAATTTTATAACCTATAATTTTAGATGCAACATACAGGTGGCAGTTAAAAAAGCTAAAATCTAGAATTTCTATTTTCCATCTGTATATGCAATAACGTATAATTAACTTACTAAAGATACAAAAGGATTAGCAAAAGTAAAAAATAACGCTATACCAACCGCTATCATTGGAATTGCATCGAGTAATCCGGCAACTATAAACATTTTAGTTTGCAATATTGAGGCTGTCTCTGGCTGTCTAGCTACCCCTTCAAGAAATTTACCGCCTAATATTGCAAATCCTAATGCTGTTGCTAACGCTGCTAGTCCTAGCATTAATGATATTCCAATTACAGACACCGCAACTACAGTTTCCATTTTATTCTCCCATTATTTTTAAATAATAAACATTATAACTATGTTAATGCTCTTCGTGTATCATGCCAATATATACTATAGTTAAAGTAGTAAATATATAAGCTTGTAACGTTATTACTAATATATGTAAAACTGCCCAGCAAAAATACAAAGGTGTTTGATAAACACCAATCAAAGCAATTAAAATAAAAATTAACTCCCCAGCATACATATTACCAAATAATCTTAGCCCTAAAGACACTGGTTTTGCTAACAGAGTAACTGTCTCTAATAATAAATTTATTGGAATTAAAAGGCAACGTATAGCTAGGTTTTTACTATAGAATGGGTGTAATGCTAAATCAGCAACCATGCCTTTGATACCTTTTAGCTTAATCCAATAAAAGATCATTATTAGAAACACACTAAACGACATAGAAAGAGTTATATTTGGATCTGCCGAGGGGACAACTCGCATATGAGTAATACCCAGATGTTCTGCCACATAAGGGATCCAGTCTACGGGAATAAGATCCATCAAGTTCATTAAAAAAATCCACACAAATGTAGTCAACCCTAAAGAAGGAATAAACACACTTTTAGTCGTAAGTGAATCTTTTACTATTTTATCTATGAACTCTACTAGAATTTCAAGAACGCTTTGTAATTTACTAGGAACGCCAGAATGAATGTTTTTTGTGATTTTTCTAAAGATAAAACAAAACATAATTCCTATAAAAAAAGACCATGCAATGCTATCGAGGTGAATGGCACTAAACCCCATATCCGAAGATTCTGTTGCATTATGGGATATAACCCATTTAGAATCAGTTAATACTTCTACAACTTGATTTTCTTGATCCTTTCTTGCATATCCGGCAGGGAGCTTACCATAAGTTAAATGTTGTAAGTGATGTTTTATATATTCTGAGCCAGTTTCCGCCATAGATAAGCCTAAACAATTAATTGATAAAATATATTATTTTAAACAACTGAAAGCAACCAAACTGTAGATTGAACTACAATAAATCCCATAAAAAAAATAACATGGCTATCCAATATATTACTTTTAAATGCCAATATAAAACAACTGATAGTCAATAAAAACTTACCCGTTTCAGCGTGATACATTTGAGTTATAATTTTTTTAGGATCGTTGTCTTTAACTTCTCTAGATGCTTTCCAAAAAAAATAGCTACAAGGGACAAAGCAACACAAGCATCCTATTATAGCAGAAAGCATTGCCTTCATACTAACAGTTAAAGCAACTATAATGATAAAAATAACACTAAAAATAATCTGTAATTGTAATATGCGTTTTATCATACTAAAAGTTATAACTGTAAATTATATTTTTTTAGATAATCTTAATATTATCTAACACACTATTATACTAATATAAGATCATATTATTTAGCAAGAGTTTATTTAATTATTTTTAATTTAATCATACAAACATATAAAATAAACCTATAGATAAAAGTCAAAAAAATCTAGTGTTTAAAATCTATGTTTGTATTGTGACATGCTCCCCTCCCTAAAGGAAGGGGCTTCCTAATTCA
>CAKMZJ010000039.1:0-4033 GCA_929200395.1 Candidatus Gorgonimonas eunicellae
ATAAAGATCTCCAAGAAAAAGATATAAGAAACGCCGCATGGTTTTTACTGCAATTAAAAGAGCATCTAAAAGATAAGTCATTTAACAGTTCATTAGATTTAATAAAAAATGATATTAATGATGGAAAACGAGATCTAGCCATACAGGAAACAACATCTGATAGTCGCCTAATAAATACAGATACATATAGCTCTGTAGAAAAACGACAAGAAATTTATGTTGCGGTAAGGGAAAACCAAAAAAAACTAATAGAAATTGGTGTTAATCCAAGTATTATAGTAAATATATTATTTGCTTTAGATTATGACTTTGGTAAAACTATAAAAGAAGCCGTTCCAGATGAGCTTCCTTTAATACTACTGAATGGAGGAATAGAGCATAGATGGCTAAAACATTATATAACATGCAGTAGTGTATGTGGTGATAATCCAGAAGAAACAATTAAAGCAGCACTTAAAAATTTTAAATAATTATAGCGTTTTATAAAAATAAAAATCTGCTGGTAGAAGACGTATATCTGACTTTAGACATACAAAGAAACATTATTGCAGAAACAGCTTTTTGATAATAACACCTTCTACCTGAGGGTGTGTATCTTGTCTAATTATTTTTTTTAAAAAAGACGGCTAACTGTTTTTTTAAGTTTTTATCTAAAATGCAATGACCATAACTATCTTTAGAGTTGATCGATGTAACATTTTGTTCTTTTGTAAAATGCTCAGTATATTGGGTCATTCTTGCTTGTAGAGGAATTATTCGATCAGAACTATGATTAAATACGAAAACTTTTATATTGTTGACAATTAAACGCCTCATTGGCTCTCGTGTGTCCATGCTTACCCCAGATAGCAATCCTAATACATCCCCCATAATTAACATACTAGGCATCACAACTCTAGGCAGGCTAGTGAAAGAATCAATATTTATTAACTTAAATCTGTTATAATTAATATCAGTATTTTTCTGTAAATACCTCTCTAAAATAATGGTTGCAATCGCACCACCTAAAGATATTCCCGCTACAGTAATACGATCAAACTTTTTAGCAACATAATTTAAAACAGCTTCGCTATAATCAAGTATTTGGTTTTCTGTTGTGTATTTTAAAAGAGGACAATACCCTGTTAGTTCACTTTCATTAACATCGTAGTTAATTCCAGTGTTAGGGTAATCAAATAACACTACTGGACCATTTTTTAGTAATTCCGCTATTATGCAGTTATCTTGGATATTATTATATCCATTTATAAAACTACTAATTAATCTACCATTAGGGTTACAAAATACCGTACATTTACTTTTATCTTCCTTGTTCCAGTTTGATGGATAACAAATTACTAGTTTCATTTTTATATAATTATCAAAATTTTCGACTAACTCAAATCTATCGCTGTCACAAGAATTTAAAACGTATCTAGAATAAGCTTTTTGTTCAGGCAAATGTTGTGTTGGTAGGATAAAATACCCAGCAAGTGGCCCAATAAAAATTCTGTTTTTTAGAGTATTAATTGCCATTGTCAAGATTGATTGCAATCTTTGATACAAATAACTACTAGATGCTAGGTCCCCCCCTGTTGGATGAATAGCATAGGAACTAGCAAACGTTAAGCAAGTAACGCAAAAAATAATTGTTTTTAGTGATTTTTTCATCAAAGGAAACCGCTATTTTGTATTTTATTATAAGTGATTTACAGGAATATTTTCTAACTTTTTATATTGATTTTTTATAGCGAAATTTAGGTGAAAATAAAGCTAATTATCTTTCTTAACTTAAAATTAGCAGGGAAACCATACCTATTTTTGATTATGTTTCCAAAATTATCACTATTTGTTATTGGTATAATAAACTAAATTAGTTAATAATCAATAGAAATTTCTTTATAAATATTATAAAATATTAAGGATATAAAAAATTAAGCACTCAATTTAATTTAAGGACTTATAAGCCGTGGATCGTGAACCAGCACCAGATAACTTTTTAGCGCAAATAATAGCAGCGGACATTAACAAGAATCCTAACCTAAAAATACACACTAGGTTTCCTCCAGAGCCAAATGGTTTTTTGCACTTAGGACATGCAACTTCTATCTGTTTAAATTTTGCTCTAGCCGAAAAGTTTAATGGCTATTGTAACCTAAGGTTTGACGATACTAACCCTGAAAAAGAAGAACAAGCATATGCAGATGCTATCATTGAAGATGTTACTTGGCTCGGGTTTAAATGGTACGGTGATGTAAAGCATACCTCTGATTACTTTGATAAACTATACGAATGGGCAATATATTTAATAGAACAAGGATTAGCCTATGTCGACTTACAAGATGCCGAAACCGTAAAACAAAATCGTGGTGATTTTAATAACCTAGGCACAGAAAGTCCATACCGAAACCATTCTATTGACTGGCACAAACAAGAATTAGAAAATATGCGTGCTGGTAAATATGCAGAAAATACAGCAAGTTTACGAGCTAAAATAGACATGAAACATGCCAACATGAATATGCGTGATCCAATTCTATATAGAATTCGTAAGGCGCATCATCATCAAACTAAAGATAAATGGTGTATATATCCTAGTTATGATTTTGCTCATGGTCAAAGCGACGCTCTTGAAGGTATTACTCATTCAATTTGCACTTTAGAATTCCAAAATCATCGACCATTATATGAGTGGCTTTTGGAAAATTTACCAGTTCCTAGCAAACCCAAGCAATATGAATTTGCTAGATCAAACATATCGTACATGATAACTTCCAAAAGAAAATTAAAATTATTAGTAGATGAAAACATAGTATCGGACTGGGATGACCCACGAATGCCAACTATATCGGGAATGCGTCGTCGTGGTTATACTGCTAATGGTATTAAAGATTTCTGCAATATGTTAAGTGTTAGTCGCTCTGAAGGATCCGCAGAAATAACTATGCTTGAAAGCTGTGTACGCAACGATTTAAATAATAACTACCCTAGAGCTATGGCAGTTTTAAACCCAATTTTAGTCAAAATAACTAATCTGCCAGAAAACAATATAATTAGCTTAGTTGCTCCTAAGCATCCAGATCAGCAATCTATGGGAAATAGAGATTTAACTTTAACTAACGAAGTATATATAGATCGTAACGATTTTTCTACAGATTCTTCGCTATCGAGAAAACAATTTAAACGCTTAGTTTTAGGAGATTACGTCAGATTACGCAATGCTTTTGTTATAAAGGCAGATTCAATTGTAAAAAATGAGCAAGATGAAATTATTGCTATTAATGCCAGCTACGTTGAAGATACCATTGGTAAAAAACCACCAGAGGGTATAAAACCTAGAGGCGTTATTCATTGGGTAGACGCAAAAAATTGCCATAATGCTGAAGTACGACTATACGATACACTTTTTACCTGCCCCAACCCTGAACAACAAGATGACTTTACAAAAGCAGTAAATCCAAATTCTCTAACAATAGTTAATGCTAAAGTTGAAGCTTCATTAATAGATGCAAAGCCAGAAGATAGGTTTCAATTTGAACGCGAGGGTTATTTTGTGGCAGATCGTTATAATCATCAGCCTAATAATTTAGTATTTAATAAAATTATTGGCTTAAAAGATTCACAAAAGCCAAAGTAAAAATTTAATTTAGGGTTTAGTTTTGTTAAAAATTTATAATAGTTTAACTAATAAAAAAGAAGTATTTATTCCAAATGAGCCTGGCAAAATCGCTATTTATATCTGCGGTATGACAGTTTATGATTTATGCCATTTAGGTCATGCACGCACAGTTGTTGCTTTCGATATGATAGTCAGATACTTACGCTCACAAGGATATCAAGTAACATATGTGCGAAATATCACCGATGTAGATGATAAAATTATCAAAAAATCTCAAGAAGCTAATATCAATAGCACCGAACTAACAGCAACAATGATTACAGCAATGGAGGAAGACTTTGCTGCTTTAGGTAATACACCCCCCGATCATCAGCCACGAGCTACAGAATATATTAATGAAATGATTGCGATGATCCAAAAGCTTATAACTAAAGG
>CAKMZJ010000039.1:4133-18894 GCA_929200395.1 Candidatus Gorgonimonas eunicellae
GCTATGTCTAAGGCTATTTTGGGCAATAATATCGATATCCATTGCGGTGGTATAGATTTACAATTTCCTCACCATGAAAATGAAATTGCACAAAGTGAAGCTTGCAATGATTGCAAATTTAGCAACTATTGGTTACATACTGGAGCAATTAGAATAGATAACGAAAAGATGTCTAAAAGTTTAGGTAACTTTTTTACTATTAGAGATATTCTCGAGCAACACAATGCAGAAGCAGTTAGATTTTTTTTGCTATCTAGCCATTATCGTAGCCCAATTAATTATTCAGAGAGCCTATTAGAGCAAGCACAAATAAAGGTTACAAAGTTATATACCGCTTTAGAAAATATAAACCTTGAAAACTATACTGCGGAAACTAACAATAGTGAATTTTTTATTAAATTTACTCAAGCTATGAATGATGATTTTAATACTGCTAATGCTTTAGCTGTATTATTTGATTTAGCAAAACAGCTAAATATCAGCAAAAAACTAGATAGCAATCAAGCACAAACACAAAACCTAGCCTATCAACTAAAAAACTTAGGTAATATCTTAGGAATTTTGCAGCAAAATCCTAGCGATTATTTACGCTACAAAGCCACTGAAGATATAACCGAAACAGAAATCAATGAGCTAATAACAAAACGTAATAATGCTAAAAAAGAAAAAAACTTCGCTTTAGCAGATGAAATCCGTGTAGAGTTAGAAAGTAAAAATATTATATTGCAAGATAGCAGAAACGGCACTACATGGAGGAAAAAATAGCTCTACGAGCTATTTTCAAGCACAATACTGCTTCATACCATAAACATCTTTCACTTAGTGAAAGACATTCTTACACAAGGAAGTAGAAACATGCCTAATAACATAGAAAATAGGCCACACGCAACATATGATACTCCTAGCGCTTCGGCAAGTATTAATAACCCACCAGCGGTATCGAATGCTAATAATAGACATAGGTTTCATGCTAGTCATACAGTATCTATTCCAATCGACAATCTACCACCTTATTTAGATACAGATCGGCCA
The DNA here is from genome assembly GCA_929200395.1 of Candidatus Gorgonimonas eunicellae. GTDB lineage: Bacteria > Pseudomonadota > Gammaproteobacteria > Pseudomonadales > Endozoicomonadaceae > CAKMZJ01. The sequence continues at coordinate 5,166 of CAKMZJ010000039.1, forward strand.
CCATCGTACGAGCTAAGCATAGAACCTTCGATGAATGATAGGGAGATAGAAGTAATACCATATTCAGACGAGACAGGTCTGAGGCCTCCTCCGTATACTGAGGGAAATAGACTATTTAGCTTAAGCACTCCTGCTATTGAATATCAAACATTTGAAGATCAAGTCGATCTGCTTATTGCTTGGGATTACATTGCTACGCTAGAATTATCTCTTTTAATTTGTGGGATGGTTATAACTGCTCTAACCTTAGGACTTATATGTGAAGTACTATAGAGTGGTGGTTATAATTTTATCAAAAAAACAGGGTTAATACCTCTACCAAAGCGACTAGCTTGGTGGAGCAAGAAATATAAGCCATTGCATAGCTTTGGCTCGAAGATTGTAAGAGTGTATACACCCTTTTTTAAACAACGCTGTTTCAAACCATAAACCTCTTTCACTTAGTAAAAGACATTCTTTACAAGGAAGTATAAATATGCCCAATAACATAGAATATAGACAATACGCAATATACAATGCAGTTAGCGCTTCGGTAAGTATTAATAATCGCCCAGCGGTATTGAATGACGATAATGGGCAATGTCTTCATTCTGGTCGTGCAGTATCTGTTACCAACGATAATCTACCCTCTTGTTTAAATATAGATCAGCCACCACAGTACACAGAAAGAGCAGATCACACCGTAATAGATGGTTTTATTGGTAATTCTCAGCCACTGTATGATCCAAATACACAACCTTTGCTAAATGATAGGGATGTAGAAATAATAGCATATTCAGCCGAGACAGGCCTGATGCCACCTCCGTATACTTCAGAAAATAGACTATTTAGCTTAAGCACTCCTGCTACTGTCAATCAAGAAGCTGAAAATCAAGAAACTGAAAATTTAGAAGGTGTAAATTTAGAAACTGACAATCAAGTCAACACGCCTAGGAATTCTGATAATTACGTTACTTGTTTAGAAGTATCTCTTATTGTTTCTTTGATTCTGACAGGTTCCCAAGCGCTCATATGGGCACTAGGCTGGCTTTAATAATTTTATTCTATTTTCACAACTACAAACATAACTAATGCTAGACTTAATATAGTAGTTAGCTAAAGTTACTGTTATGCAGAGGTGTGAAATGGAATTTAGATCAAATAATGAAGATAACCAACGAGTAACAACATTCGAAAAGCGTCCCAGACATTTAGCTGCTAATGATCCACAACAACAAGCTCCTAGTGGCTTAGATAAAAATAAAAAAAATCTGCTTAGCGGGGCTATAGCTAGCTATCTGAAACAACTATATGTAAAATCAGGAATGCAGGGCAACCCTAAAAAAGATGATATTATAAATCAGCTCAACACAATTTTAGACCATCTTCCTACTGCGGCTAAAAACTATCTCTCTACATTTGGCAGGGATCTAAACCTTGGACCTGATGCATCTCATAAACAACTTGCAGATAGCTTTATCCGCTTACTGCTAAAAAAAGCTTTTAAAAATAATAATCCTTATTCTCAGCAACATAAAGAATTTTTAAATAATAAAGTTAAATCAATCATAAAAAAAGCTCTAGAGCACTATGAAGACATAGAAAATTTTGGCTATCAAGAAAAAACAGTAGCAATTTCAACCAAAGGTGCAACACCAACCACTAATAACACTACTAAGTCACATGATCAACAAGTAGCTGACGCTAAATTAAAAGCCGAACAAGAAACAGAGACAATCTTTCAACAACAGTATCTTGTCTTTGTACAAAAACTACATAATGTAGGATCTTTTCTCAATTTAGCTAAAGCATATAATGCTTTAGGCAAGAGCGCAACCGAAGATAAATTTTATGCTGATTCAGCGATTGTAATGCAAGATGACGACCCCGCACAGAGAAAAGAAATATCTAAGATTATTTTTAAAGTATTAAATAATCCAGGATCAAAAGATTTTCAAGATATGGTGAGCTATCTTATTAAGCAGGGGGTGGCACCCGCAAAAGCAAACAATCTAAAAGATTATTTTTTAGGTCCTGGCGGTATATTTCCTAAAGATGCTAAGAGTTTATTAAATCTAATTCTACACCCTAAACAGAGTACTCTTTTCACGGCAGGTAAACCTGCTAGCGAAGTATTACATTTTAGATTTCTAGTACTTCAAGGGTTAACACGAGTAGAGAAACAGCAAGCAAATACTATGTATGATCCTAAAAACCCTAATAATCCAGGAACATTACTAAATCAAATAAATAAAGCTAATAGCCTTATAAGTGACTACAATGACTTTTTAAAAAAACATCCAGATGTAACAGGATCTAAGTTTGTAACTAAACTTACATTTAATGAAGCTACAGGTGGTTTTGTAATGTTCTCTACTTTTTCAGAAGAATACCAACTTGCAGAAGCAGATAGGCAAGCAGCATCATTACAAGGTGAAGGTTACAATAAAACATTAAATCATTTACAAGACATATCAGCTGGATTAGTGGCAGGGATTGACAGTAAAACTGATGCAGATACAGATGATGAGGCCTATTTCTCTAATTTAACACAAGAACAATTAAGATATTTAGGCTCATTAAAGTTAGTTGAAGGTGGAAAAACTATTGCTGAACAATATTTTGGTGGAAAAGACAAACACCCCACTGACGAAGTATCTAGAGCAACAGTTAAATCTATAAATATAAAACTAGGTGCGATTATAAAAGCTTATGAAGATAAAAACCAAAAAGTTGGTGTTCTGCTACAAGATGCAACAGAAAAGCGAAATGTTGCTGCCACAACGCTAAGTAAAATTTTAGATAAATTATATGATGTGTACAAATTAGTTGCACAGTTTTAAGACCTAATTTAAGGGTATTATATATGTCTTCTAAATTATTAGATTATCTTCATGTAAAACAAACTAAAGAATCTTCTAATATTAACCCTAAAACTTTTTTGCATGAAAAAAATATAAAATCAGCAATAAAAAACGCTGCTACTGATGTATCTAAAGCAGAAGATGCCTTTAATAAAACCGATAGCAAAATAACAAAATTGTTAGATCAAAGAGCTTCTCTTCTAAAAGGAGAAGCTGCATACCGTGGATTGTTTGATGATTCTTTAAATTATGGCACTCACTCAACACAAGATCTACCTTTTGAAGATGGAGATATAGCTACCTTAGTAAAAATGATTAAGGATCTTGACGGAGAAAATACAACAGATACAAAAAATAAAAATCCTTTTATTAAAGCTATCAACGCAAGAATAACTGAAACTCGCTTAAAGGCAGGCCTTCCTACAGATAGCACCGATTTAATTACTAATTTCTCTGAAGCCTTTTTGCCTCCATTTGCTACTTTTCCCGATACAAATAAAAACAATATAGCTAAAAATAGTGAAAAATCTAAAACAGATGAGATAGCACGTGGAATAATAACTGGTAATACCAACTTAAGAGCAATAATCGCAAGAGAATCACTTTTTTATGTCTTGTTTAAAGATACTCAAACAAAATATCTAAAAAATGTAGGTACATTACAAAAAACTGCAGAAGGACATTTAGATACTTTAAACGGTCGCCTAGAAACATTACAAGATACAATTCGTAAATATAATCAACTAAACCCTTCATTACCTATGGTTATACCAGGTATGATATCTGCTACAGCAGGTAAAGCTGCATATAATGCTGTGTTATCAAAAGTACAGATTGCTAGTGCAAATAGAATAAATACAGTAAATTCAGCTGAAGCTAATGTTCTACTTAGAGAGATCGCTCAACAATTAATGCAACATTTAACAAATGTAGCAAATACTTTGAAAAAAGATGGCGATACTGCAAAAATAGACCTACATGGTATTATGAGCACAGAAAGTGTCAAACTTATAGATAACTACCGGATATTAAAAGGCGGAAAAACTCTAGCAGATAGATATGGAGCTTTAGTAGGCGCTACCATCGAAAATCATCCTATTACTTTAACTCTAAGTTCCATAAATAAACATATTAAAGGGATCTCAACAATGGTCAAATTATTATCTGATGATGGTAGTAAAAAAATTCTAGCAGTTCAATCAGCCACCTACAACAAAAATAGCGCTATGGAAAATTTATCTAAAATCATTAGAAGAATATTTTCTGTAATGGATGCAGCATTTGGCCTATCTTCAGATTAATATTAATACTACTTTTAAATTATCATTATTTATTTATATTAAGCTTTTGTGCTATAACCTCTGGCTTCACATAACCAGAAATAATTTCACCATTTTCTAAAATAATTGATGGCGTACCAGTAATGCCTAACTGTAATCCTAAAGCCTGCTGTTGCTCAACAATACTTAGTGCTTTACTACTTGGATGCATATCATTATAGTTCATATTACTACCTGCCATTGCTTTATCTAAAGCAGCTTTAGGATCAATTGAAGACCAAATGTTCACTAACTTATTAAAATCATTTGTATCTTTTTTGCTTCTAGGAAATGCTAATATTCTTACCTCTATTTGTAAATCATTTAATTTAGTTATATCTTGGTGAAATTTTTTACAATAAAAGCAATTTACATCAGTAAAAACATAAATTATACCTTTAGTAGCATTTTTAGACTTATAGCAGATTAATTCAGCTACATTTAATTTACTTAACATTTTTGAAAAATAATTAGTTATTAGTTTCTCTGTCAAATTCACAATGCTATTGTCTTTTATATGCAGCATTGCTCCTGTCATCATGTAACTGCCGTCCATATTTGTATAAATTGGCTGCCCATTATCAAGCATAACAGTATATAAACTCTCAATCGGAGATACTTCTATATAGTCAATAGTTAAGTTTTTTTCTATAGAAGATATTGCAGATTGTATCTGCTTAGCTATCAAAGGATCTACTTTGTTATCATTATAGCTCGATTTTACAGTATCGTTACTTGCACTAGCATAAGTTATATTAAGGACTAGCATTAATACCCATACTAATTTTTTATATTTATTTAAATACATAAAGCCTCCATAAAGTATATATACAGGTGGCAGATGAAAATGCTAGGTTTCAGCAGTTAGAAATACTAGATTTCATCTACCGCCTGTATAACAATTAACACAAAACAGCTAAGTCTGCTATAGATAAAAATCTTTGACGTAATTTATACAAAATTGTTAGTCTGTTTACTTTTATTATAGGATCATCAGAATTTACCATTACATTATCAAAGAAATCATTTATTACCGAGCATGACCTAATTAAAACATCCATGACATCAAGGTAATTATTATTGTTTATAGCTATTTCAAATTCTTTAGTTGTATCTTCTATATAGTTGATTAAAGATTTTTCCGCTGTTTCTACTGCAATATTCTTATTGATACTTGCAGATAATTTAGCTATATCTGCTTTTGCTAGTATGTTTTTTATCCTTTTATTTGCCTCAATTAAATAATCTAGCTCTGTAGTTTTTTTATTTAAAGTGTGAATAATATCTTTAATACGTAGATTCATATTATATAAATTATCTTCTTCTACTACCATAACGCTAGCAATGATATTTTTTATAGAATACTTATTAACATCTACAATGTCTTGCTCTTCGTAATATGACTCTATTCTAGTTAATAAATATTTTTTTGCTTGAGCTAAAGCTTGCTGTGGCTCTAATTTAAATTCAACACCTTGTTGTTGATAATTATTTATAGCAAACTCTAATATTGCAGTTAAGTTTAAATTTAATTTATTTTCAATAATTACTCTGATAATTCCTATGCACGCCCTACGCAAGGCAAATGGATCTTTTGAACCTGTAGGAGGCTGATTAATAATAAATAAACCAATTAGAATATCAAATTTATTTGCTAAAGAAATAATAGAACCTTCTACTGTTTCTGGAACTTTATCATGAGCAAATCTAGGTAAATATACCTCAGACATCGCCTTACATACGGTTTCTGGCTCGCCATCATGTGCAGCGTAATATCCACCCATAATACCCTGTAAATGCGGGAACTCTAATACCATTTGCGATACTAAATCTGATTTACATAACATTGCAGCTCGATGTACAGTATCTTTATTAGCATTGCTAATTTTTGCAATAAAATCTGCTAACTTGGTAATTCTTTCGTTGTTATCTAGTAGACTGCCTAACTCTCGATTAAATAAAACTTCAGCTAATTTAGTTCTTCGTTCTAACTGTGTATTATGTTTATCTATTTCAAAACAAAATAATGCATCATCAAATCTTGGAGCAATTACTTTTTCATTTCCTGAAATAACTACTTGAGGTAATTTACTATTAATATTAGCCACCCCAATAAAATTTGGTACTAATTTATTTTCGTTATTATAAAGATGAAAATACTTTTGATGCTCTTGCATGGTCGAAACTAAAACTTCAATAGGAATATCTAAATATTTAGGATTAAAGCTTCCAGAAAAAGCTACAGGCCATTCCACCATTGAAGTAACTTCTTCTAGTAATTCTTCATCTATTGCTACATTAGCTGATAGATTATCTGCCTGTTGTTTAATTTCAGAGCGTATTGTATTTTGCCGTTTATGAAAACAAGGTTCAATATAACCATTATTACGCAAAGCTTTTGTGTAATCGTATACCTGCTCGAGTATTAGTTTTTTAGGAGAATGTACTCGATGACCGTAGGTATATCTATCTGCTTTAAGACCGAAAATCTCGCAATCTATAATTTGAGTATCAGCCATCATTACTAACCACTTTACTGGTCTAATAAACTCATAATCATAGCATCCCCAGCGCATTTTTTTATCCATGGGTAATCCATTCAATGCATTTTTTATTATTTTAGGCATAATCTCTATAATTGATAACCCTGGATTTAACTGCTTATAAGCTAGGTTTGTGCTTTTTTTATCACTCACTTGGTGTAAATCTTTTACCTCGACCCCTAAAGAGCTAGCGAAGCCTAAAGCCGCTTTGCTAGGATTTCCTTGAGCATCAAAAGCAGCCTCTACTCTAGGACCTTTCTTTTCTATTAGTTGATCATTTTGACGCGTTTGTAAATTATAAATTATAATCGCTAGACGCCTTGATGTAGCATAAATAGAAGATTTATTAAATTTTAATTGTTTTGCAGTAACTTCAGACTCTACCTGTTGTTGTAAAGACAACATTAACTTTTTTAATGCTTTTGCTGGTAATTCTTCGGTACCTATTTCAAATAAAAAATCACAGTATTCCATGCTATTTATCCTCTTTATTATAATAAGATAAAAGAGGATCATCACTAGAAATTAGAGGAAATCCTTTGTCTCTTCTAGAGTTAAGATAAGACTCTGCTACCATTTTAGCTAAAGCTCTAACTCGTAATATATATCTTTGTCTTTCTGTCACTGATACTGACCCACGCGCATCTAATAAATTGAAACAGTGAGAGGCTTTTAATACATATTCGTAAGCTGGTAGTGGTAAATTTAATTGCACTAACCTTTTAGCTTCAGTTTCATAAAAATCAAAGTGATTTAATAGCTCTGTAACATTTGCATGTTTAAAATTAAACTGCGACATTTCTACTTCTTGCTGATGGAATATATCACCATAGCGAATAATTTTATCGCCATGCTTAGACCAAATTAAATCATATAGGCTATCTACTTCTTGTAAATACATAGCAATACGTTCAAGACCGTAAGTAATCTCTCCAGTAACTGGCCGGCATGGAATTCCGCCTACTTGCTGAAAATAGGTAAACTGTGATATTTCCATACCGTTAATCCATACTTCCCAGCCAAGACCCCAAGCCCCAAGTGTAGGAGATTCCCAGTTATCTTCAACAAAACGAACATCATGTACTTCTAAATCGATATTTAAAGCCTTTAGCGACTCTAAATATAACTGCTGTATATCATCGGGGGATGGCTTTAATATTACTTGGAATTGATAGTAATGTTGCAATCGATTAGGATTTTCTCCATAACGACCATCCGTTGGGCGGCGACAAGGTTGAACATAAGCAGCCTTAAAAGGCTCAGGACCAATAGAACGTAAAAAGGTGGCAGGATGAAATGTCCCAGCACCAACTTCTAAGTCTAAAGGCTGCAATACAGCACAACCCTTACTACTCCAAAATTGCTGTAGCTTAAATATCATCCCTTGAAATGTCTGAGTTTTAATATCCGATAAATTCACAATTTAACCTGTAACAAAGCAAATAATGTATGCGCCATATCTTTCTGCAAATTCGTTTAGTAATGCATGAATATGTCTAATTAGAATTAATTAGCCAAATTATAACTGATTAAAAGATAGAAGAAAAATAATATATTAAATATTGAATAATTTTTAATATAATTTTACAATAAAATGAGGAAAATATTTAACTTAATAAGCTCTAGATCAATCATCTTTTATTTTGCCTGCTTTTTATCGATACAAATACAGGATAGACAATGTATAATAAAATATCTATTTTATTAATATTTTTCTGTTTCCAATTAAATGTCTTAGCTTTACCTGATAAAGATCAGTTTAAATATATATGCATACTAAGTAAAGATTCGCCAATTATTCAATCTAATCTTTTACAAGGTTCAATAGAGCATCAAACTGAAACCGCTGTTAAACGTTGGTTACGAAAACTTCCTAAAACTATAAAAACATCTCCATTACTTTTTGCTATTGAAAATAATGCTGATATATCTATAATAAAAACAATACTTAAATATACAAAACTATTAAAAGAAAATTTTCATAACATTCATGATATTGACGGCACATCTATTATTAGTATAGCGGCTATGAATAATGATATAGTCTTGGTAAATTTATTGTTAAAATATGATGTTCCTCTTACATGGAATGCAAATACTTTTAGAGAATCTCCGCTACATATCGCTGCTAGATATAATTATTTAGTACTTTTTAAACTAATGCTAGCTTATACTAATAAGACTCTAAATATACATAGTTATGATATGGATAACTTAACGCCCTTATCTTATTTGATATTAAATCAGCAATCAGCTTACGTTATTACTCTACTGTTTAAGTATCAGCCATCATATACTGTTGCTTACCTTGGTACAAAAAGTTATTATAAGCTCGCAAAATGTAAAAACATGAAATTTGTAACAGAAACACTAGACAGTTTATTTCAAAAATAAGCTGGATATATAGCTAACCACAAAAATGGGAATATTTATGGCTTTAATTAGTCTGCGTCAATTACTTGATCACGCCGCTGAAAACAACTACGGCGTACCCGCCTTTAATGTTAACAATTTAGAGCAAATGCGAGCTATCATGGAAGCCGCTCACGAAGTGAATTCTCCTGTTATAGTGCAAGCATCTGCTGGAGCCCGTAAATACGCTGGAGCTCCTTTTTTACGACACTTAATACTTGCTGCTATTGAAGAGTTTCCACATATCCCTGTAGTTATGCACCAAGATCACGGAACCAGCATGGAAGTTTGCCAACGTTCGATTCAACTAGGGTTTAGCTCAGTTATGATGGATGGCTCTTTATTAACAGATGGCAAAACCCCTTCATCATATGAATATAATGTAGGAGTAACTAGAAAAACCGTAGAAATTGCTCATGCTTGTGGTGTTTCAGTAGAAGGTGAGCTTGGATGCCTCGGATCACTAGAGACCGGCTCAGCAGCAGCCGAAGACGGCGTTGGCGCTGAAGGCAAGCTATCTATGGAACAATTATTAACCGATCCAGATGAAGCAGCAGATTTTGTTAATAAAACTAAAGTAGATGCTTTAGCCATTGCCTGCGGAACAAGCCATGGTGCATATAAATTTACCAGACCACCAACTGGAGATATCTTAGCAATAGATAGAATTCGTGCGATTCACAAGAAAATACCTAATACCCATCTAGTAATGCATGGTTCTTCTTCAGTTCCTCAAGATTGGCTAAAAATTATTAATGAAAATGGCGGTAATATATCAGAAACCTACGGTGTTCCTGTTGAACAAATTCAAGAAGGAATACGCAATGGCGTACGCAAAGTAAATATAGATACTGATTTAAGATTAGCATCTACAGGGGCTATGAGAAAGTTTTTAGCAGAAAATCCTAGTGAATTTGATCCTAGGAAATATTTAGCTCAAGCTACTGAAGCTATGAAACAAATTTGCCTACAAAGATACCAAGCATTTGGATCAGTAGATCAGGCTAGCAAAATAGATTGCAAAAGCTTAGAACAAATGATATCTATATATTAAAATAAATCGCCCTGCCTTTACAGGCTAGGGCTAAAAATGTAAGCATTCTATTACTGAGTGTAATTAGTGGAAGGGTAATCTGTTATATTGCGACCACCCCAAGGAATCTCTCCTCCATCAGGATATGGCTGCGCTTGTGGTGGATTTTGTGTTCCTAAAGTATATGCTAAGTATCCAAGTGCCCCGCCAGCAACAACAGCACATACTACCATAGCTGCTACTATAATTTTTCTACCTATACCATAACCTGAACCTGTATTAGATGCAGTGCTTCCACTTTCTACATCTTGAGTATCCATTCTTTGAAACGGCACATTAGATGACACAGTGTTTAACATGTTATTCATACCTATTACTCCTTTAATTTTATAGACTTTCAATATAGAAAAAGTGTCTACTAATTCCTATTTAAATTAAATCCCTTTAAATTGTTATGTTAATCTAAAAGGTAAGAGGTATTGTAATAACATATACAATTTAATGCAAACTTATGTTTTATTATTACTAGATAACAGCTGTGTAACATCTGTGGCTATCATTAATGATTCATCTGTAGGAATAACCATAATAGAGTTGCTATTGTTAGCAGATATAACACCTTGCTTACCTTTAATTGTTATATTGTTGGCATCATCATTTATGTGAAAATTTAAAATCTTTAATTGCTGTATAATTTTTTTTCTTAAATAAGATGAGTTTTCACCAATACCGCCACAAAAAATTAAAGCATCTATGTTATCAAGATTAACAGCTAAAGCAGCGATGTTTTTAGCTGCAATATAAGCAAACATATTTAAGGCTAAATCTGCCATGCTGTTTTCTTCTTGTATGTCTTCTAGGGTTCGACAATCACTACTTAACTGGGAAATACCTAATAATCCTGATTCACTGTTAAGCATGTTGGTTATTTCTGCAACTGACATCTTGTTTTGATTAGCTAAAAATTGGAATAACCCAGGGTCTATATCACCACAGCGCGTACCCATCATCAGCCCTGCTAATGGGGTCATACCCATAGTTGTATCTACAGAAACACCGTTTTTTATAACACAAGCACTAGCCCCATTCCCTAAATGAGCTACTAAAAACGATGCTTTAGATTTATCTATATTGAGAATACTAGCTGCTTGCTGGCTAACATAATTATAACTAATACCATGCATTCCATACTTGCGTATCATAAACTTTGTATACATTTTATATGGCAAAGCATATAAGTATTGTGCTTTTTTTAAGGTTTGATGAAATGCGGTATCAAATGTTGCTACTTGCATAGCCTGTGGAAAATGCGATTTAAAATACATAATTCCTGCTAAATTTACAGGATTATGTAAAGGGGCGAGTGAGCTTAACTTTTTAATAGTACTTATAACTTTATCATTAATAGCACATGACTTCTTAAACTTTTCGCCACCATGAACTACTCTATGACCAATAGCCACAATTTTTTGATAAATATTTTTATTTTCTATGAGATTGCTAATAGTATCTAAAGCAACAGGATAACTACAATTTTTGATTTTTTCTTTATGAACTACATTATTATAACTGTATTTGCACGTAGAACTTTTACCGTTAATTTCATCTATGCTACCAAATAAAATTTTAGCTGATAAATCTTGATGAAACACATCAAATTTAATAGAAGAGCTACCGCAGTTAATTATCAAAATCATTATATTATTCCCAACATAAACTCAAATACATTTTAAAGAATTACTTGAATACTATCATAACCTTAGAAAAATAACATAATAAGCTTATATGCTTTTTTAGAAAAAGCCATTATATACGTAGCAATTAGAAAGAAACGCTTCAAACTCTTATATAGCCCAACTCTTGAGGAAAACTCCCTAAATTTGCAGTTTTCTATTTTTTCTAACATATTCTGTGTATATATTTATGAAATTCAACAGCAACAGCATTTTGCTGGATTGCGCCTATGTATCGCAAAAACAAAGGTTACACAGCTTGACAGGATACTAAAAATGGTGTATACTTACACCATAAAATCTTCTAAATTATACGGATACTGTTTTTACTGTTGATTTTTTATAAATGAACTAATTCATAAATTGATGGTCTATATTTATATATAAGATATAAAAACAAATATTTTATTATATGTCAGGACAATAAGCACCATTTGTTATACAAATAAGGAGATTGTATTATGTTTTCAGCAACCAACAGATTAACACATGCTCCAGCTCAAAATGGAGATCTAAAAAGACACCCAACAACACATCCTACACATGGTAACTACCAAGGAAGAAGAGCAAGTAAAGCAGAAACATCTTGTTTTACTAGTATTAGAAATAAATTTGACTCTTTCTTTCAAGCTACTAAACGTCTTGCTAATAGAGTTATCGAAAAAATTGAAGATTTTTTATACTCAGCTGGAACAGCAATCAGTGAATCAGCACAGGCAGCATGTGACTATGTAAAAAATATTGAAACACCATTTAAAAGAAACTATTTTAAGATGAATATCGGTGGATACAATATTCAAGCTGGAAGGAATCGCACAGTTGAAGAATTATTTACAGCAAAAAAATAAAAGCTGGGTACTTCTTTAAAAAAACGCATAGCTGATAAAACTAATCCTTTATTAGCTAAACTAAACTTCAAGATACTATTTTTATTTTTTAAGATGTCCTGTTAATATATGCATCTTTAATTTATAAAATTTATCTTGAAGTTTTTTTATGCCACAAAGGAAATTAATAGTTATGCACAGGATAGTAAAATTTATTTTTTTTTTATGGTTAAGCATAGCTATGGCTTATTGCCAGACTGTAGACAATACCCCTTCCCTAGCGTCAAACAAGAAACAAGATGTCACTATAAACATTAACAAACAAAATGATACAATAAAGCATCAGCAAGCAACACAGCAATTATGCTCCTTATTTTCGGGAATAGACAACATAAGGGCAAATATCACACAAAAAACCGCCAATGCATCTAAAAAAAATAAAACTGAAACTGGCTACTTTGTCTTTAAACGACCTAATAACTTTAAATGGAAAATAGAAAGCCCTTATTTGCAAGAAATATTTGTGAACGATCAACAGACTGTAACTATTGATCCTGACTTTAAGCAAGTTGTTATTAATAATACTAGCGAACAAACATTAGGCTTTAATTTATTTAGCAGCAGTAGTGAACAAATTGAAAAAGAGTATATGGTTACAATTCACAATAACGATAAGCAAACTATTTTTCATCTTAAACCAAAATTAACTAATGATTTATTTGAAAGCCTAACTTTAATATTTATTGCCAGTAAACTTCATGAAATCAGATACCAAGACATCTTAGGCAATATAACAACACTAGAATTAAAAAAAGTTATTACCAATGCCAAACTAAAAGATGAGGAGTTTCAACCAAAAATAAAAAAACTTGCAAATGATGGCTACGATATAGCAGATTACCGCCAAACTGCGTCTTTATCTAAAAAATCAAAGTAACAGCCTCCTCAAGCAGATACCTATAGCTGATAAATTGAAAACACTAGAATAGTCGCTGGATATTTAATACCTGCCCGTAATA
>CAKMZJ010000040.1 GCA_929200395.1 Candidatus Gorgonimonas eunicellae
TGCTGCATTTGCTGTTCATAATTTTTAAATGGAAACTTTTTAATTAAAAAATCTACGAGTTTATTTGGTTTTACGTTACCTTCGTTATCAAAAAAATCATCGCTATCTTTTCTACTAATTATCGCAGAATCTACATCAAGATTATCATTGTCATTAGAAAATTTTGGAGTATTAGTTGGTTCTACCTCTGTTAGGTTTCCAGGAGCACCCCCTAGATCTATAGTTATCCAAGATTGCTTATTATCTAAACTAAACTCTACAAAAGAATGTGAGTTATTAGAAATAATATTAGTAGGTATACCAAAGTATTCTGCTATCACTTGAAAGGCTGCTGACCTATGCAAACAGGTTCCTATTTGTCGTTGAATCACCTCAAAAAAAACATTATTTCCTGTACTAGTAGCATTTTGGTCATATTTAAAGCTTTGTGCCCATATTATTAATTGTTGTATTTTTAATTTAGGATCAGTTATCTCTTTTATCTTATGTAGTTGTCTACAAGATTCATGTTTTAATGCCTTTTGGCTAAATATTTGTGTTTCTAATAATTGTTTTAAAGAATCATCTTGTAATACAGGATCCAACTGCTTTGCTACATTTGCAGTATTGATATTAATCAAACTAGGTTTAATAATAAAATTTATATTGACTATTTGTTCATCCTCAATACTATCTTTGAGTTTTATCATTAATTGACCAGTGGTTTTGCTTCGTGCTAATAAGACAGGTTGTTCTGCATCGATACCACAGCATTCATCATGATAGCTAATTCCAGGTAAAAGCACCCACTGATCTTTATATAACATAAAGTTACCTGAGGCTAATAGTTCACCTTGTTTTAACCTTAAAGGTTCTTCTTGAGGTAATGATGGTGGTATTATTGGCTCTATGTCTCTATTATCAGTAAATATTTGTTGTATAACAATTTCACCTTGAATGACAGAAACTTTTTTTAATTGTAGTCTGTATTTTGTTGTATCAGCATAATTAGCAAAATATCTTATCGATCTAAAAGAATTATTATTAGTAATAATATTGTCTGCCCTAAATAATTGTGTAGAGGCTTTATTGAAAATACAACTAATGTCATCTTTTATTGGTGTTTGATTTATACTAGCTTGAGATTTATCTAGGGATTCATTAATTAAGAAATCAGACAGTTTAAAATTTATTGACTTCATTGCTAAGCTAAAATTTTTATTTAAAAGTAGTAGCCATTCATCTTCGTTAACATTTTGCATATCAACTGCTAATGTTAACAAATCTTCCAAAGTAAGCATAACAGGAGAATTCTGTTGTTTTAATTTAGTATCCAATAGCTGATATTTATCTAACAGCCAAGAAACTAGCTTAGTATTAGTAATTTTAGTAGACAAAATACTTTTTAATTGTTCTTGAGTTAAATTGTTTAATTTTACTTGAGTAACACGACTCATAAAAGCATCAGACAATATTTCTCTATTTGTAAATGAAGATGGATTGACTGTTGCAAACAACATAAAACCTGAGGTTGAGGGTTGAGTTAAAATATCATTGAACAAGCCTTCGAGGTAACGACTAGGTAATAAATTTATTTCACTAATAACTAATTTTTGCCCATTTTTCATTGCTGCTAATACGGTTTCTATAGTTTGATCCCATTGATCAGGGTTAGCATTTATATGTACAAAGTCATTTCCAGAAACAACAGGATTTTCTTGCTCCCAAAGAGTTAATACTGCATCTAAAATCACATCTTTACCCCAACCAGCAGGGCCTTCAACCCACATTCCATGACGAGTAATTAATTCACTATTTTGATTATTTAAAAATAACCAGTAATTATGCGCTAAATCTATTATTGGTTGAGTGGTTAATTGTAGCTTGGGGTTTTGTTGTTTTAGTTTATCTAAAAAAATTAAGAAATGTTCTTCTCTTACTGTTAATATACTGCTATTTTGTGGGAAGCTATTCGCATAGTCGTCTGCTAATGTTGTTAACTTATGTCGTTGCTTGATATCTATTGAACCTACTATAGCCTCTTTAAAGCTTTGCCAAATTAAATGATTTATTTGTTCTAATGTAATAGACTGCTTGTTTTTCGAGTAAAACATAAGCGATATTTGCATTCTAGCCAACACATCTTGTAAATCTCTTGGACCTAAATTTAATGCAAATTTATCATTATATGCTGTATAAAGATGCAACATAGCTGCAATAGCTTGCTGTTTTTCGGTTTCGCTCCAGTTTGTTGGTAAGCTAGGATATATAATTAATTCTATTAAGCTATCTTGATTCATATTATGATAATGCATGGTTAACATAGCATTTTTAATCGCTAGATCCATGCTTCTACCATCGTAAGAATCAGGATTTCCAGTTAGTATTACTCGATGTTTTTCTGATAAACTATATATTTTACCACCATATACTAATTGTTTAGGATCTTGCATAAGACCAGCTAAAAGAGCTAAAACACCCTCTTTAACTAAATTAGCCTCATCAAGAATTAATACCGGCGGATTAGTGGTATTCATTGCCCATGCTAAAATTTTGCCAATAACAAATTCTGTTTTAAAATCTTTATCAGTCTCTTTTAGTTGTTGCTTACCAAACAAATCTTGGCTAGTAGTTTCAGGGCTTAAGCTTATTATTAGCGGATCTGGCATATCCGCCCCATATTGTTTATTTATTTCTGTCGCCACAGCTTTTGCCATGTGGCTTTTGCCAGTACCAGCTACACCTCGTAAAAAAATAATAGGATGTTGTTGTAATTTCGCTGTTAGTCGTTTTATTCGGCGTTGTTGCTTACGCTTATGATTAACTTTTCCTGTTACTAATAACTCTGGCAAGTCATTAATTTCTGTAGTTAATAAATCCTTGGGAAATACTTCTGTTAATAAATTAAAAACTTCCATAATAGCTATCTCTTTAGGATGCTTATCTATAGCATGTTCTATTTGCACTGCTAAAGATTTTACTGTTTCACTTAAAGGTTGCTGTATCTCAATTTTATTTTCCATAACAAGCAAAGCATCATACAGTTGTGATCTTAAATTACCATTATAATAAATATAATCTATTGTCTTTTTTTTTAAAAGCGTATTCCTTTTATGATATCTATCTAAATCAAGTTTTTGTTTAAATTCATCTTTTTTATCATCTTCTGTTAAACCTAGTAATATATTTGCTAGAATCTTTATCTCTGCCGTATTAGGTTTAATATTATCAAATGATAAATTTATTAATTTATTCGAATAAATTTCACCAAAACATGCTGGTGAGCAGTGCCGAGCTAAAGACCAAAAATTTTTGGCTAATAAGTCTTTGTCTACATTAGGGTGTTGTTTAAGCCATTGTTTTAAAGCACTAGCATCAACCATAGCTTCCTGATTATCTGGTTTTAAAAGATTTATTTGTGTTTTCAAATAACCGTATATTTCAGGTTGATCACGATAATATTTAGCAACTAGATTATGGGCAGCTTTACGATAATGCACTGGCAATGGCGTTGCTGACTTGTCTAAATCACATTCTATTTGTAATTGCTTAGCAAAAATATCAGTAAAATTTTGCTGACTAAATGGAATATACTTATTTGTTAATGGGCTATTAAAAGCAGTTATTTTTTTTAACAGATGATCTGCAAATGAATAATCAAAGTAGTTTTTATATGGTTGTTCTATAATTTCTGCTTGCTGTAAATAATGGCTAAATAATGTATTTTTTATATTTGCGTTTTCAAAATGCGGGTATAATATGGTTACTTTTGCATTTGGTAACATGACTTTCTTGCCATGTATAAATAAATAAGCTGGCGTAGCTAGTAATGTTTCTAACTGAGACATAACTTGTAAATTGGATTCCACGCCATAAAATACAACAGGATTACCTTTTTGTAAATCTGTTAATAATTGAGTATTTTGTTGAGTAAATAAAAACTCATTTTGGCTACTTAAGGCAACATTTTGCCATAATTCTACTGCATTAGTATCAGCTGTTATTTGATAGATTGCATGATCTTGTTGTTGATAGCTATTTATAGCTGTAGCTTGATGCTTATATAATTTCACCTTAATTGAATCTGGCTGTTGTAGTAATTTATCTGCCATATTTTTGCTACAATCAACAACAGTAGGTCTAGTTATTGGTAATTTATCAATTCTGTTTAATAATTGTAGCCATTGTTTTTCACTAAGTGGGCTAGTAATTAATAGATATTTACTTCCATCTATTAACTCAGATAAAGTATCACAAGAACACATTAAACCTTGATTTAGCTGGGTATTAGCTAGTATGTTTTCTAAACTTTTGCTATCAATACAGACTGTATTAATTGTTTTTATAGTAGATTGTTCTAGCTCGTTAGCATTAACTACTAATTTTGATTTTAGTTCATTTAATTGTTTTGTATCAGTATTTTGTTGTACTATTGCTAAATCATCAGGTAGAGTAATCCAGTTGCCATTAGCTCTAAATCCACTTTGACGCAATGCAGTTTCTAAGGTGCTAATAAATTCTTCATCATCCCAAGGTGCATCTTTCAAAACTATTGTTTTGTTGTCTTGAATATTTTCTAGGTAACCAGTATGAAAATATATTGCACCTTGGTTATTAAGGGCAAGATCTCCAAATAGTAAGGCTTTCCAATTGTTTGTTGTAGAAAAATCAACAGTTACTAGTTGTTGCTGAGTAGTAGTTAATTGTGGTATTGTTGTTTGCAATGATGTTTCATCGTTATTATTATTTGCTGATGTTAACCGCACGCTATGAATTCCCATATCTTTAGGTTCTTCATAAAATTTTAGCCGGGCTAGTCTTCTCCAGCAATCAGCAGCCGGACCACTAGAGTTATTATGTAGCATTTTTTCATCCATAATAACTAAACGATTCACATTTTTACCTAATGGCTTTCCTAAGTAAGTAGGTGGTGAGCTTAGTAAATCGTTTATTCTTGCGATTTCACCTGCTGACATCTCAGAAATATTAATAATTATTTGTAATTCTTCATCAGTAAACAACCTGCCTTCAGATATAGTCAGTTTACCATCTTGATCACAATGAATAGTTTGTAATAGATCATTGTTATCTAAACCGTTATTAGCATCTAATATAACTACAGATTTGGGATCATATTGTTTTTCACAAAATTGTATTACTTGTTTTCGCTGTTGGTTGCTTGTAGTACATACAACTGCATCTGTAATCGTTAAATTTGTTACATCTTTATTATTGTTCTTTTTGTTAGCAGTATATCTATTAACTCTATTAGCATCAGAGTTATTATTAGGTGTTAAATTAGTATTACTTAGTTTAATTGCATCCGCCGGATTTTTATTAATATCCATATTAATCTCTCATTAAACAATATGCTATTTCGTGAGTTATTTATATTTTATCTTATACATATGTTCAATACTTTATTGTTATATTAAGGATTCTTATGTGTGTAGTAGCTCAAACCTGATCTGACAGTAACCTTAAAAAGTTAGAATTCTGTGGAATTGTATTTAAGCACACTGTAATAGTTTAAACTATTACAGTGTGCTTAAATTTTCTACAGCTATTAAATGTATTTTAGTGGGTTTTATTATTTGTTCTGAAGAATAAGCAAACCCTAAATTACGAGAATAATTAATCAAGGAGTTACATAATCCTGTTTACACTCTCAAAAAAAATGCAACAGTGTAGGATTATTTAATTTATTTTACTTCTAAATTCATTCAAAACATTTTTATATACTTGCCTTTTGAAAGATACAACATTATGTATTGGGTACCAATAATCAACCCATTTCCAGTAGTCAAATTCTGGTTTAGCACATTCTGTTAAGTTAATTGCCGAATCAGAAGATGCTATTTTTAATAAGAACCATTTTTGTCTTTGTCCAATACATATAGGTTGTTTATTTTTTCGTATTAAATATGGTGGTAATTTATATGTTAGCCAGTTTTGCGTTTGACTGATAATTTCTACATCTTCTGGTTTTAATCCCACTTCTTCATGTAATTCTCTATACATCGCATCTTCAAGTTTTTCACCATGTTTTATTCCACCTTGAGGAAATTGCCAAGATTTTTGATTCATACGTTTACCCCAGAATAGTTTTTGCTCGTTATTAGCAATTACTATACCCACGTTTAGTCTAAATCCATATAAGTCAATCACTTTTGCATCACTCTAATTAGTTGAAAGTTTAAAAGCATTAATATAGTTCTATCATGAGGTAAAATAACTATTTTTACAATTATTTTACTTTAATAGATACGATTTTAAGTTTAGTAAATATTTCAAAAGTTTTTAGTTATATATTTTAAAGTAGAAAAAATATAAATACGGTTAAATGTAAATTAATAATTATTTTTTATACAAGCATTTTTGGTTATTTTTTTTTGTGCTTTATTTGTATGAATAATTTTATACTAATGTTCTTATAATATTACTAGCAACTTAAATAGATGCAATAAATTAAGATGATTTATGGTAATTTTTAAGTGTCATTGCGATCTCAAGTGTTATTTGTTGATATAATTCATTAATTTTAGAATTGCTGGTTAAATTATTTAGCATATTCCCAGCTTGTGATAATTCTATTGATAGCGGAATTTTTCCGAGTACTTTAGTATTATAAGAGTTAGTTATATCATCAATATTGTTATTAAATATCGGTTCTATATGCTGACAGTTTGAACAACAGAAATCCGACATGTTTTCTATAATTCCAGCATTACTTATAGATAGCTTATCAAACATTTCTATACTTTTTTTTACATCTGCAATTGCTAGTTGTTGTCTAGTAGTTACATACACGGCGGCAGAAATAGGAGCTTTTTGTGCTAAAGTAAGTGGAATATCACTAGTCCCAGGTGGGAAATCTATTATTAAATAATCTAACTCTCCCCATAGTGTGGAATTTAACATTTGCAGTAACATGCGACTAGCCATCGGACCTCTCCAGATAGCTGGGGCATCATCGGTAATTAAGAATGCAATCGACATTATTTTAATACCGTTACTAATTAGTGGATGAAAATGCTGGTTTTCAGTTTTAATTTCTGAGTTTTTATCTATATTAAATAATAATTTCATACTAGGACCAAAAATATCAGCATCTAAAATACCGACCTTAGCACCTTGGCTTGCTAATGATAATGCTAAATTAGCCGCTGTAGTAGACTTACCTACT
Organism: Candidatus Gorgonimonas eunicellae; assembly: GCA_929200395.1. Taxonomy (GTDB): domain Bacteria; phylum Pseudomonadota; class Gammaproteobacteria; order Pseudomonadales; family Endozoicomonadaceae; genus CAKMZJ01. Next base: position 7,166 of record CAKMZJ010000040.1, read on the forward strand.
CCACCTTTACCTGCAACAATCGCAATACTATTTTTAACTTTTGATAAATTATTAGTAGCTGCGATTCTTGGTAAGCTTCTAGTTATTTCATTATTACAGTTAACGGTCGCACTGTGAATATTAAAATCCTGTTTTAATAATTGTAATATTAAATCCTGTACTTCATTAATTAAAGATTTAGCAGGAATATGTATTGCTATTGATATATTATAGCTAGCTGCTGTATTTGTTATATTAACAACAGAAGCTATGTCTATAAACTTAATTTTTAGGCTAGGTATTATAATAGCTTCTATAGCTTTGTTGATATCTGAATCTGGCATGAAAATATCACCGATTTAAATTAATTAGGTTAACTTGTTGCCTGTTATTGTTACGCAAACTATAAGTTTATACACAGCTTTTATTTAATTATTAATAATGCATATTTTATTTATAGATTACTATTCTGAATATGTTGCATTTTTTCTTGCTTAAAAGATACACTAGTATTTAATTTCAATTCATTAATATCTTTATATAACTCTTCTAAGCTAGAACAATATTGAGAAAATTTTTTACATATTTCTTTTTCTTCATTGTCAACAATAGGTTTAATTCTATGAGTTATCTTATCTACATTATCTAAATTACCAGTACTATGTAACGTCATGGTAATACTTAAAATAGTTACAATATTTGCCGGGATTTGATATAAGTATAGTTTTATTACGCTTTTATCATCTATATCTTTTTGTATATATGATTTTTCTCCTATTATTTTTAGTACATCATTAGCTATATCGATTGAATAATTATACAGTTTTAGCATTAAAACAGTTATCTCTTTACCTTTAAAATCATCATATTCTAAATACATAACAGTTGTGGCCAAAAATTGTTTAAAATAAGTGGTTATAGCCTCATATTTTTGACTTGTATCTATGCTGTATTGACTTGTGTATTCACTATTATTCTCAGGATCTAGATAATTATCTAACATTTTAGTTATATCATCGAGATTTTTACCATGAGATTGTTCAGGTTTTATTTGTGCTAATAATTGATCAAAAGTATTATGTATCTCTTGAGAATATTCTCCTCTAGCAATACAACTTTGCTGTGTATCATTATGATTTATGATTTTTGATGATCTAGATTGTATAGATTGTTTATCATAATCTAGATGTCTTTTCTCGCTTGTATATCTATCTCTATGAAAATAATCATTATTTTCAATACAAGGTTTAGCTGTTTTAGTAGGAACGGGGATCGGTGAACTAGTCTTTCTCGTTATATTACACATAATTTTTAAATCCTTATAACTATGTTGGAAATGCGAGTTTTCAGCAAGTGATTATAAGCTTTTAGCCAAGGCAGTATTTTGCAGGTAAAATAGGATAAAAACTTAGAAGCTGTACAATACGCAAAGTTAGTATTTATTAAAATATTGATTGTGATCTCAAAATACAGGGTGATTGTATTTCAAAAGCAAATAATTTTCAAGTAACTATAACGTGTTTTAACTATGAATGACAATTCGATTTAAGCTAAAAGTTAGCTAGGTAACCATTTGAATGACAATAACCCTGATTTAGTAAGATTATCCTTGTGATGAAATTAAATTAATCTCTTAAAATCTACGATAATAAACTAATTATAGTTTATTATTAGGAAAGATTTTTATGTTTAAAGGTTTTGGCAATTTATTATCAAGTGCAGCAAGCTATTTAGATAAAAGTAAAAATTCATCTAGCCCTGAAGAAACTGAAATAAAAAAGAATACCGCTAATGTAGCAAAGGCTGAAGCAAGTTCTGATGTTAAGTATTCAAATTCTGCTATAGGTGATAGAAAGACATTTGAAGTTGAAGAGGGAATGAGAAGCGACCAAAAAGAAGGCGATATCGAAGATTTATTAACAGATGCTATCGAAAATAAAAATGAAAATGAAGATGAAATGCCAGAATTAAATTCTGATTCTGATTCTGATTCTGATTTTAATTTTGAAATTGTAAATATAGAAGATGTTGAATCACAAGATATTGAGCCAAAAGCTTCATACTACTTCCAATCATTAAATCTGCTATCGAAAGTTGTAGATACTAGCATATTTTCTAATGTAATTACATCAGGCTATAAAGCTGTGGCAGGTAGTAGTAATGTAGATAATATTAACGAACTAATAGATGGATTTAACAACAGTACAGCTTTAAGTGAAAAGTTATTAAATAGTCTTAGTAAAATGGATCAAGAAGAGTTCTATAAATTGCTTACTAGTCAAATAATAGCTAAAAATTCTGATGTGGCTTATTATAACACTTTTGTTAATCATTTATGCAAGCTTCAAGATTATATAAAATTACATATAAAAAGTAACAGTACTATTAATATTAATATTAAAGATTTAATAGATAAAATAGAAGAAATAATAAAATCAATTATAACCGATGCTTTTAAACAAGTAAAACAAAACGATATTATCAATACTAAAGAATTAAAAGATAAATTGATTATGCGTGATATTAATCAATATACCTACGAAAAGGTAAAAAAACAATTTATTGCAGATCTTAGTAGGTTTAATACTAATTTTAAATTAGTACATAAAAAACAAGATTTATGGAGTAGCAAAGTATTAAAACAAAATTTTCACGAAAATAATGATAACCCAGTTTCACAAAAAGATATTACCGCAATAAAAGAAGACTTTTTTAATAATTGTCATACTCAGATTATGGACTATATTAACAAGTATTCCCCCCAAAATAATAAACAAATAATAAATGCTATTATGATAGAGCTAACCCAATCAGGAATGGCTTTATCTTATAGTATTACAAACGTTTTAAAAGATAGCGTTTTTAATAACTTGTTACCTGAAGATAGTAAATATATTCCACTTATTACAAATGATTATATACGAAGTGATGCTGTTATCGATTTATCAGAACATGAGGTAAATATAACAACTTCTTTTACTTTTACTAAGGGGGTATCTTTAAAAAACGATAATAGCGAAGAGTTTGTTAGTAGTGGGCCTATAACAATTAGCTATACATTAAGCATTAACCCTAACAATACTGAAGAGGCTAAATACAAAGATATTAAAATTAACTTTAATAACAATCAAAGTTAATAATGCCATATATTTTAATAAAACTATCAGCAAAATAACAGATTAAAATAGATTAAGCTGTATATAATTATCAATGGAATGAATTATGCAGAATAAGGTTAACAAAAAAAAGAATCGACATGGTTTAGCTTTTATCTTATTTTGGTGGTTTATTTCATTACCTTTAGGACCATTATTAATTTTAGGCTTTATAGAGTATTCTGGAGATAAAGCAAATATAATTAATAATAAATATGAACAAATTAAAGCAATAAATTTTTTATTAACTAAGCGAGTAAATAATTTTTTTGAAACAGCATTAACTAATATGTATATGAATGCTGAAATATCGGAAAGTTTACTAGAAGCGTTTGATCATGCTATTGTTAACAAAAATTATACTCTAGATGAGTTTATAAAATCCGCAGATTATCAACAAATAAAAACCGCAAAAACTGAACCTTTTATAAAATTACTACGTTTTTATAATTATAAAGATATTCTATTGCTAGATAAAAATAGTAATATCTTATTTTCAATAAATTCACCTAATAATTTAGGCAAAAATTTACTATCTAACAATTCAGAAAAATTAAATAATATACTTGATAATTCTGTCTATAGTCATACTCCTAAATATGCAGACTTGATATATGTTTTTGGTAAAATAACTAACTTATATATACTGCCTTTGTTTAAAAAAGATAATTCTATACTAGGGTTTATCGCTATTCAGTTAGATGCTAGTAATATTAATGATGTTTTTTTTGAAGATCTAACAATAGATGAAAATGAATATTCTTATCTAGTTAATAATGAAGGTAATATTGCTTACAGCAGCAATAATAAATATTCTGCATACAATAATGATGTATTGAAAAACCCATCTTTTATAACTTGGAACGAGCATCTAACTACTGAAACTAATGATTTAGATGAAGGTTTAGATATTTTACAAGGAATGATATCTGATAATGCTATTGAAAAATCTATAGATGAAAATTATAGTAGCTTTTTAGTTGATAAGTCAGAAAAATCTAATGTTTATAATAGTCATTTTAATCAAATGGTTATTGGAAGCTATTTAAATATAGATATCTCTGGTACTAACCAAGTATTGATATCTGAGTTCTTATTATCTGAAGCATTAAATACTGCCGTACAATTTAGAAATAGGCTCATTATAATAATTGGTATTAGTTTTATTTTGGTGTTAATTTTAGCGCTATTTATAAGTAGAAGACTAGTAAAACCAATTAAAATTATAACTACTTGGGTAAATAAAGTAGCATCTGGAGATTATGTTGCTGGAGAAGTGTTAGAAGGCAGTAGTGAAATAACTAAGTTAAGCCATAGTTTTAATGACATGAGTTCTAAATTACGTAATATTAGCAAATTTAATGAAGACAGGACTTGGTTGCAAGATGGAATGTCAGGGTTAAATAATAGTTTACGTGGCGAATTAAAAATAGAAGATTTAGCTAAAAATGTTATCGGTTATATTGCCCGTTATTTAGATATGCAATTTGGTGCTATTTATGTATTAGAAGAAGATAATATACTACAATTAGTTGGTAGTTTTGCTTGGGATCAGCGTAAACAAGATAAAAATAGCTTTAATTTAGGCGAAGGTTTAATCGGACAAGTAGCTTTAGAGAAAAAAACTATAGAGTTAACTAAAATTCCTGAAGATTTTATAGATATCAGGTCGGGAATGGGAATTAGCAAGCCATCTAAAGTTATCATTATACCATTGTTACATGAGGAAGAACTAAAAGGAGTAGTTGAGTTTGCTACATTTAACAACATTAGTGAATTAGAGTATAAATTTATAGACAGAGCTATTCCTAGTATTGCTATTGCTATAAATTCAGCTCAGTATAGAACTCGAGTTAATAATTTATTAGAAACTACTACCAAGCAATCTGCAATATTAAAACAACAACAGTACGACTTACAAAAAGCTAATGAAGAATTAGAAACTAGAGCACATATTTTAGAAGAGTCTGAAAATAAATTAAAACTACAGAGTCAGGCATTACAAAAATCAAATATAAAACTTGAAGAAAAAAGTAAAGAGTTAATGTCACAAAAACAAGAAATAGAACAAAAAAATGCTGACATAGAACAATCAAATAAAAAAATATTAGAAAAAGCTCAAGAGTTAGAGAAAGCTAGTTCATATAAATCTGAATTCTTAGCAAATATGTCGCACGAGCTGCGTACACCGCTAAACTCGATGCTACTATTAGCAAAAATGCTTTATGAAAATGAAGAAAATAATTTAACTGATGATCAAATTGACTCAGCAAAAGTTATTTTTAATAGTGGTAATGAGTTATTAGAGTTAATAAATGATATTCTTGATCTATCTAAAGTAGAAGTAGGCAAGCTATCGGTAAATTTAGAATTAGAAGATTTAGACAATGTAACTAACAGTTTACAATCGTTATTTAATCCTATAGCAAGCAATAAAAATTTACAATTTGAAATTATTAAGGAACAAACAGTACCAAGTACTATTATTACCGACAAACAACGATTACTACAAATATTAAAAAACTTCCTTTCTAATGCTTTTAAATTTACTGATCAAGGTAAAGTTACTTTAGCTATATCATTAACAGAAAATAATTTTTTAACTTTATCGGTTATTGATACTGGTATAGGTATTCCTAAAGATAAACAACCAAGTATTTTCGAATCTTTTCAGCAAGCTGACGGCTCTATTAGTAGAAAATATGGCGGAACAGGGTTAGGCTTAAGTATTTCTGTACAATTAGCTAAACTACTAGGCGGTAGTATAAATTTAGAAAGTGAAGAAAATCAAGGAACTACATTTACTTTGAGTCTTCCTTTAAAACAAGTGTGTATGATAAAAGATAAACCTCAAGTAATAAATGATAACAATGAAACAGTTGAAGAATACAAGGTTACTAATGCTAAACCGCAGCCAAAACAAATTAATCAACAACAGACTACAGCACCCAAGAATGATTACATAGGTAACTCCATACTTACTAATAAAACAGTTGTTATTGTTGATAGTAATGCAAAAAATTCATTTGCTATTTCAGGCGATTTAGAAAATGCTGGAGCAGTAGCGGTGTTACTAAAAAAACAAAAACAGTTACTAGATACTATTAACAATCAACCAGCTGATATTATTGTTATTGTGTATGATGCTAATAATAAATTTGATATACCACAATTTAAAGAATTAGAACAAGTAACTAAAAATAATAAGCAGTTATTAATAGTTGCAACAACAAGTACTAAAATAAAACAAGATATAACTAACAATGGCAGCGAGTTTGTAAGCTACCCTATACGTATAGAACAAATAATAGAAAAAGTAAAACAATAAACTATCAAAGGCTATTACATGGATGATGCTATTAATAAGAAAGCTAAAATATTAGTTGTTGATGATCGGCAAGAAAACCTTATTGCAATGAAAAAAGTATTAAAAAAGGTAAACGCTGATGTTACTCTAGTAGATTCAGGAGAAAAAGCATTAGATGCTGTTCTTGAAGAAAAATTTGCTTTAATTTTACTAGATGTGCAAATGCCAGATATGGACGGCTTTGAAACAGCAACTTTTTTACATAGAAATAAAGCTACAGCAGCAATACCAATAATTTTTGTTACTGCTATTAATAAAGATTTTAAATATATTACTAAAGGCTATCAAGTAGGTGCGGTAGATTATCTACCAAAACCAATAGTCGCTGAAATATTAATTAGTAAAGTACAAGTATTTATTACTATAGAAGAAAATAGAAATAAATTAGAACAATTAACTAATAAATTATACATGCTTAGTAAAAGACAAAATTTATTACTAGAAAATGCCCAAGAAGGAATTATTGGTATCGATGAACAAGGATTTATTTCTTTTATTAATCCTAAAGGTTGTGAAATTTTACAAGTAGATGATAAGCTAGCTATTAATAAACATATTAGTAGTTATTTATTTGCAGAAGATGCTAATAATTTAGAAAACAAATGGAAAAATTCAGAAATATATAATAATTGTTTTATAAAGCAGCAAAAATTTAAATCTATTAGCACTTTAGTAAGGTTAGAAACACAAGAATTTCCTGCTGAGTATAATATTGCTCCTTTAATAACAGAGAAAAAATCTTTAGAAGGTGCGGTACTTGTTTTTCAAGATATCACTAAGCGTAAACAAATGGAAGATAAGTTAATACAAATGGCTAAATACGATTCATTAACTGGTTTAGCCAACAGAATTTTATTTAAAGAGTTTTTAACTGCCTCTCTTGCTCGGAGTAAAAGAAGAAAAAAAACAACAGCAGTAATGTTTCTTGATTTAGATAATTTTAAAGGAATTAATGATAGCTTAGGACACGATGCCGGAGATTTATTGCTACAAAATGTAGCTAACATACTTAATAAATGTGTTCGTCATGGTGATATGGTAGCAAGATTAGGCGGCGATGAATTTGCTGTTATTTTAGACGATGTTTCTAAACCTGAAGATACTATATTAGTAGCAGAAAAAATATTGACTGAATTTAAGCAACCACATAATTTAGGTAAAGAGCAACGCATTGTTGGCACTAGTATAGGTATTGCAGTAGACGATATTTATAGTGAAAATTCAGATAGTATTATTAAGAAAGCTGACTTAGCAATGTATAAAGCTAAAAATAAAGGGAAAAGCACATATTGTTTGTATGCGTAATATTGAGCACCCTCAAACAAAATTTTAGCGTGCGAAAAAAATTAAGTAATTACTTGACTAACAAATGCAATCCTTTAGAATTTTATCTGTAATATTTTGAACTTAAGCTGATATTTCTAAGCTAGTCGCTTAATTTTAAGCACTTCTATGTTTAATCTGTATATTTATGCCATAATAAAAATAAGAAACTACCATTGGATGTTATTTTGGAAACTACTTTTTTACCACTAGAAACAATAGACAACAGCTTTTTTTCACCTAATGCAAGTGAAAAAAATCAATATATTGCAACTGATATAAACAATGAAACTAATAGTTCTTTTAAAAAAAGATTAATCAAACTTTATAAAACAACATCAGGGAAAATAATATTAGGAGGTATGGTTTTAATTAGTGTAGGTATAATAACAATACCTGCTATTTTGCTCTCTAAGAGAAATAAGACATCTGCTATAAGTAATACAGCAAAAAATTTTCTACAGCCGTCTTTAACATTACAATCTATACCTACTATCGCAGCATACACAAAAATGCCTACACCTACATTTAGGAGTATAATTACTCATGAAACCCCTACTAAAATGGTTATTCAATCCTATACTCGACTAACTATTAATCCTAGTACTAGACTAATAACTCAACCATCTAGTCAGGCAACTACTAAAGTAGCTATTCAAGTAACAACTAAACCTCAAGCTAATCTAACTACAACTCAAAGCTTAAGATATAATTACACGACAGATTTTATTATGGAAACTGCAAACAATATAATATTTGAAGTGAATATTCAAAATATGCAAAGAAATTTAAAAAATTTATTATCTTTAGGGCTAAGAGATAACGAGCATGATTCAGAGAACAGCAACTACAAAGAAGCTATAAAATTTCTTGATCGTATTCTTAAAACACTTGGAATTAAAACCTATAGACAAGATTTTTTTTATGGTGATGATGCACCGGATTATAGACATCGCTATCAGTATGATCTAGCAAGTATTGTTAAATCTAAAGAAAGTGAAAGATGTAACCCAAGAAATAATAATAGTTGTAATTTATGCGCACTAATTCCTGGGAAAAGTAATAATTTTATTGTTGTAGGGGCTCATTTAGATACATTTCCTGGAACTCCAGGAGCTAATGATAATGCGTCTAGTGTTGTAGCTTTACTAGAAATAATTCGTATTTTCAAAGAATCAAAATTACAATTAAACCATCCTATTTTATTTTGTTTTTGGGGAAGTGAGGAGATAGCAACACCTATTAATCGTGATGGACTTGGTTTTGGATCAGGATTTTTTTTACATAAAGATGCATATAAAAATATTACTAAGGCACTAACAAAAAATAATAATTATCAAAAACAAAAAGATGATATACGTATTCAATATTATCTCAACCTTGAACTAATAGGAACAAAACGCAAAAGATATGCAGAAGATATATTTTTTGAAGATCCTAATAGCACCCCAGAGATACCACATTACGATATCCCCGATGGAACACAAAATTTAACTAATTTATATGAGGAATTTTTGATAAATAAAAATATAAGCTTTTCTAAGGAAAGTGTAAATCCAGAGGAAACTGATGTTTACTCATTTTATGATAAAAATATACCTGCTATTACAATTACAGCAAGTATAGATGCAGAACCTAGTTGTTATCATAAATCTTGTGATAATTATACTGAGATTAATTTTGAAACAGTATCTAAAATTACTAAAACGGTTTTATACTCTTTAACTAAATTATCGTTATAGTGAAAATTCAGATAGTATTATTAAGAAAGCTGACTTAGTAATGTATAAAGCTAAAGCTAAAAATAAAGGTAAAAGCACATATTGTTTATCTTGAATGCTCTCTTATCTAGTAAGAGTAGACTATATTAGAAGTAGGTTTAATATTTTTAAATTTTATTAGCAAAAAATAGTCTTTTCGTTTTGGAGTGTTGAAACAATGATTAAAATATTTATGCACGCATTCTCGCTTTTAGTATTGCTATTATATAATTTATTAGCTATAGCAGGAAGTATTAACCCTAATGCAGTTAGTGCTTATATAGCGATTGATAAACAGCATAATTATCCTCGTGATAGTGTAGTTTTTATTGGAAGTTCTAGTATTAAAAGATGGAACACCTTGGCACAGGATATGTACCCAATGCCTATTATTCAGCGAGGATTTAATGCAGCTAAATTAGTAGATATTAATCAGTTTCTTGCACAGCTAGTAATTCCTCATAACCCTAAACAGGTTGTTATTTTTGCTGGAGTAAATGACTTAGCTATTGCACCAGTTGTAACAGCTAATGAGGTGTTTGCATCATTTTTACAGTTTGTTGATATCATTCATACTCAGTTGCAAGATTGTATTATATATTTTATTGCAATCTCACCTGCTCCTGCTCGTTGGGGTATATGGCCAGATGCCCAAGAAGTGAATCAGAAAGTTAAAGATTATGCTACACAGCAGCAAAAAGTTGTATTTATTGAAACCGAATTTGCTTTTCTAAACAAAAACAATAAACCTAGAATACCATTATTTGCTAAGGATGGCATTCATCTTAATGAAGATGGTTATGCTATTTGGAAACAACTCGTATCTGCGGCGATAGCAAAACCTTTATAGATGTTTTTATATACGTGACAGATGAAAGTGTTAGATTTAACAAAGCCTTTTCATGTTTTAATATATCTCCTTAAGGTAGCATTTAAAATAAAACTATTTAGTGCAATTCTCAATCAAACACATATATCTTTTAGGTTATATCGTGTTTGATTGTTTCTTATTTTGTAAGTACGAATCACTATAACTTGGATTATTTAATATAGATAATTGTAGATAAATTTAATATTACGTAAATATCTATTCGACTAAAAAGCTAACTTAAAATTCTATTGTACTAACTTTAGATAATATGTGAATTATAATGAATGTAAGCTATAAGTATCATGCTAATTTATTGATATTTTTTCATCTATAAAGGGCAAAGATTTACAATACTACCGCAAGTAAACTATTCTGAATTATTAATTTTTATAAAAAATCTAGCAATTCATTAAGATATCTTATATTACTAGTTTAATCTAAATAATTAGATACAATTTTGTCATAGTCTAGATTAAGTAGTTGTTCTGTATCTTCATCATTAAGACCTTTTTCCATGTCAAATATATCATCATGTGCATTAAGGTTTTGTTCTATCTTAAGCATATCATCTATCCCATTAAGGTCTTGTTCTGTATCTTCATCATTAAGACCTTTTTCCATGTCAAATATATCATCAT
>CAKMZJ010000041.1:0-1736 GCA_929200395.1 Candidatus Gorgonimonas eunicellae
CTATCAGCTGATGAAACTAAATTTATATTATAATTTTTATCTGCTAAGTCTCTTACTTTTTCTGCTGTATCTGAAAAGGTAAATATTGATAACAATCGTCTTTCTGTTGATACGTTTTGATTATTAGAATAATTAATTAGTTGTACGTTATTTACTTTATGATAAGAAGATAAATTATCAAACACAAAACCACCATTTACAGGGTATTTAAAAGTTTGGCAAGTTTCAGGTAAATAATCTAAATTAGTGCTACGTTCTAAAGAGAAAGGTTTATTTTTAAAATCATCGCTAACAGAAGAAAAATTAAGCTCACCACCAGAAAATCCTACTTTAGATTCTTGATTATAGTAATCTGATAGCAGCATCGTCATAGTTAGCATATCAGGATCTTGGTGCCAAGGAAGATTGGTAATATTAGGTTTACTTGAGTCTAAATGATAACGTAATACATTAACGCTCATTGTTACATCTTCATTTTGCCATTTAACTTGTTGGGCCATGGTTTCAATAGCATCTTTAGCTACTTGATATATGCTACTTTCTTCAGTTACACATTTTTCAATTAAATGATCCCAAGACTCTGCTTTGCTGTCTTCATTAAAATACACCTTAAAACAATCATAATTATCCTGGTACTTTGGGTTAAGTATTACTCTACTAATGTTATTGCCATTAAGCATGTTTGGTTTTGTAGGTAAGTCGTTTAACTCAGCATTAGCTTTATGTAATCTTGCTTCTGTTGAAATATTTTCTACTTTGAATATTGATCTGCCAATATATTGTGATTCATATGCTTTTGGATTGTCGTTAAAAAAATTAGCAACTGTATCAAAATGAGATTCTATCATTGTTCTATTCCTTATTTGTATAGGTAAAAGGTATATAAAATTATTATTATATTTAATTTGAATAGTGGGTGCTTTCTCGTAACTTATTCTAACATCATAGGTAATGGTTCTAATAAAGTTAACTTATTATAAATTTCTTTTGGGTTGATATGTTCTTCAGGGGTTTCTGATCTCATTTTTTTGATTATAGAATATAAGCGAGTATCTTCCCAATTAGTATTTTCTGTAAAGTCAGATAAACTTGTATTTATGCAGGTATCACATAAAACTATTGATTGTGCTAAACAGTGATGATCAAAACGTAGTTTGGCAAAGATAATCATAGATGCGATATCTCTAATAAGTTTATTTTTTGTTGTTATAGAAAAATTAACTCCATTAAAATCAGAAACTTTTAGTATGCCTTGATTAAAAAAATATATTATATTACTTGGTGCTAAATCATCATGTTCTATTTGAAAATTTAGCATGGTTTCTGCGGCTCTAGATAAGTTATCTAGCATAAAGTTTATATTACCATAGCTTAGTTGTATATTTTTTTTAATCATGATTTCAAATAAATTACCTAAGTCTATATCTCCTAGCTCTAATAATAGATAAGGTATATTTTTGTGAGTATAATAAGTGATTATATCAATAATAAATTGGCAATTTTTCATTTTAAATAAGGCTTGCACTTCTTGTAAAAATAAATTTTTATCTTTACATTTATCACTAATTTTTACAGCAAATCTATCTGCGATATTTTTTTCTTTTGTTTTAAATGACCCTACAAAAACATGAGAGTAAAGCCCTTCGCCTATTTTATTATGTAATACAAGTTTGTTATGAATAGAAACTATTGACTTTTGGCAGGCTGTTTCTAATTTATTTTCTATCTGATCTGAT
>CAKMZJ010000041.1:1836-18227 GCA_929200395.1 Candidatus Gorgonimonas eunicellae
TAAGATGATCAAATAACTAAAATAACTTGCTCAAAGTAAAGATTAGCGTAGTTAAAAAAATTTTAGTATGGGATTCTATGCAATCAATGATTTGTATAGAAATATAGTTTTTACGATACATAATTTTAAACACTTTGTATAGTTTGCTGATATACATGCCACCAGTGGGCATCTTTTGCTGTTTGTATTGTAAATTCGTGGTAATTAACACCTTCTAACTTCAGCTTTTCATGTGCATATTGATCAAATAAATCAGAGTTACTAAGCTGAGTTTTTTCTTTTAAACGCTGTATTGAAGTTAAATAACTGGATTTGTTCTTGGGAATTTCTTCAAAGAAATTTCTTATCTTTTTTAATGGTTCTTGATCATGCAGGTTACAAGGAGATATATATAATTCCTTTGCATAAACAAATTTAGCTGGTATGAGGCAACTAGGGGTTGAGGAGTAACCATACCTTTCTGTTATTAACACAAAGCAGCCAGGATTATTTTTTATTAGTTCTAGGAGATAATAAGATTCATCATCTTTTAACTCGTGTGGTTCTAGGAAAGGGAGAGTTGATATAAATACTGTTAAAGATGGATCAGCCCCTTTTATTTGCTGAGCAGGCAACAAGTTTACAGGAAGAGTAGAATCATGAACTCTATCTATATCAACAGGAAAAACAGTCACATCTAAACCTGCTGTTTTTAAAATTTTTTGCATAGTTAGTGATACTTTTGCACTACCACAGCCAACATCAACAAGATATTTAATATGCTTATTTTGCTTTAAAAAAGTAATAATATATTCTAGTTTATAATCGTTTATAATCTTTTGATCTTTATCTGAAATTCTAGTAAGTTTATTATACGGATTAACAGGAATAAACTTTTGGTTACCAATGGGGGTAGTATTTTCGATTGCATCATCAGTTGTATTTACGTAACTAGTTACATATTCTGGTATGATTTTCTCACTAAAATTACAGCAAGCTTCATAATTATTATTTAATGGGTATGGCAATCTTGTGCCTACAGGTAAACCTGGAATGTATGTTTTTTGGGGAAGTTTAACAGGTATTCCATAAGATTTTTGAGACACGCTTGCAGTTGGGTTTTTTATTAAAATCTTAGATGCTCCCTCATAAGGATTTTGCTCTTTATAATTTTGTTTATTACATTTAAGGGTAATTTCATAGTCTTCATCTATATTTTTAGAGTAATGGGGATACCATTTCACATAGATATTATTTGTAATGATTCCCCGTATTAACGATGTTTTTACCTTTGCAGAGTTTGAAATTCGAAATACAGATTTTTGTTTATCCTGCACAAGATGTATATTTAACAAGCTAGTATTTAATTCATCTATAGCTTTATTTAGTTTTTTAATAGTTGTTACTCCACAAACTCCATATTTTTGTTGAATTTCATTAAAGTTTAGATCAGAGTAATCTTGTTTACTACATTTCCATGACTTTAATGTTTTCGTATCAAGTGTTTGATTGGGGGCTTGATCTATTCTGTGTGTTGGTGTAGCCAGTGTTGTTGTTTGTTCTGTGTTTGTTGCTTCTGGATACTTTTCTTGTGTTTCTGTGATAGGTTGTATAACTATATTTGAACAATTCATGTTATTTAATCTCCTTTAAATTACTGTTATATTAATATAGATAAAAGTCTTTTAAAGAAGTTCATATATACAGAAAAAAGTTTAACACTTCATTTGTTTTTATATCGCATTGAAAATATCCCCCCCCTTTTTTTTTATAAATAACATGAATTAAAGATATTAATATCGTTGTAGATAAAAAATTAATTTATATTGTATTAATAATACAAAACATACAATACTGTTTTATTTTTTTCAATGCCGGATTTTAATTATTCAAGGGATGATTAACTTATGTATGCATCTACGAGGTTATCTGCAGAATCGATATCCATGCAAAAAGAAAAAATTATTCAAGCTTTCAAAGAAGGAAGGCTAGGATTTCGAGATATCAGGATAAAATATGAAAAAGAATATTTAGCTAAAAATAAAAGGGATCCTAGACCTGTTTATTTAGTATTACATGATACACCTATCACTATGAGAATAAAAGTAAATAATCGTACTATAGGTATTATAAATCCAACAACATTAGCATGTTATAAAGATAGTCGTTCCGTAACTAATTACTTATCATGTCATAGCAGGTTGCATGATTTAGATGGTAAGTTATTAGCAGATAAAAACTCTCTTTTAACAAAAATGAAAGAAAAAGCTGATCGTAATTGGGAAGTGTATAATATAGCTACTTCTGGACATTTAGAACAAGATGGCACATTTAGCTTGCCTAAAATTCAACAAAATAATCAAGGTTATACAACTATTGAAGAACCAGAAATTGTAACTACGGGTTATGCAACAGAAGATATTGCCTGCTATTGTATTTACAAGTATGACGATAGAACTATCAGCCAGATATTATCTGAAAAACATAGTTTAGAGGAAACACTTGCAATTAAAACACCATTACCATTAGTTGTTTATGATGAAAACAACGGTTCAATAGAAATTTGCTATGAAGAAGAAATTAATAATTCTCTTAATACTTTAACATTTAATGAAATGCAATTAGATAAATTTAGCCATAGCTCTCACTTAATTAAAGAATTAGTCAATAAATTACCATTTATAAGTAAAATTAATATATTAGGCACAACTAAGTTAGATATGTCTTCAGGCGGATGCCCTCCTAGAAGTGAAATAATTGATCTAGTTTCATCCTCCAAAAACTATAATGTTAACAAACTTAAAAAATTACTTAGACAAGGTGCTAGTGTTGATATTCAGTTGAAAAATGGCAATAACAGTCAATCACTTATTGATCAATTACTCAAAACAGAAATTAATGGATGCCAACAATATAAGTTCTTTGCTTTATTTAATGAATTAGCCTTACAAGGATGCTCGATGAAGGCTGATAATTTATATTGTATGAGAAGAATTAATTATTTCCCAAAATTATTTAATAACGCTATTGCTTTTGGGTTACCAATAAGCAAAATTTTTTTAAATGATTTATTACATAAAAGCATAGTAGGTGATCATTTTGCTACTGTTGCATTAGATCAGGTATTAATTAGCATGACAAATAAAGAACTAGAAGATCAATTATATAAGTATTGTCTAGATAGTTCTGTGAATAAAGATTCTAGTAATGAATATCAACAAATTTTTATGATCTTATTTAATTATGGAGCAGACCCTACACATGATGAAGGTTTAATGCGGAATTTATACAAGGAAACAGATATGTCTGAGGCTGTTAGAAATCTTATGAATATGTGGGAAACTCGTGAAAGCAATCCGTATTATCTTGCATGGCCTAAGAAACTTACAGAAGCTAATAAGACAGTAGATAAGCTTAGGCAAGAGTTGGGAATGTTTGATAAAAAGCCTACAACAAATACGCAAATGTCTGATGGTGAAAAAACATTAATAAACTTATTGATAGAAGAATTAAACAAGCCACTAGTTTTTAATACAATTGAAAATAATGATGCAACTATAACAATTATATTGCAACATTATTATCGTCATTTATTTGATGCACAACTATTAAAAATTTCATCAACTAGTTCTTTGTCTCAAATAGATAACTCAGTAAATTTATCTAGTGCTGTACTACGAGCTAATAATAATGTAGCTTGGTATGTTGAGTTGCTAGAAAAATTTAATTTAGCAACATTTTCTGAAGAAGAAACAACTCTACTTAGGCTCGCTATAATTTATAATTATACGATATTAGACGGTATTGATAATCAACAAAAATCACAAAAAGCAGCTGATTATTTTCGAAGAGACATGCTTAATTATTTTCCAGTAGAGCTTGTAGAAACAATAGCAGCAGTTATAGCAAAAAATAAAGACGATACAGCAGCTATAAATGCAAAATCTAGCTTGTATCTAGAAGTATTAAATTTTGCAGATAAAATAGAATTTACTAATCCTGTTAATATTGACGATATGTTAACTTCAAATAATTTATATCTTACTCTAACTACTGAGCAAAAAATACTTTTTAAGCAAAACCTTGAAGCAGCAGTAAGTGGTGCTAAAGATTTAGCAACAGTTTTTGGCGGTTTACCTAGTGGTCAACAAGAAGAAACTCCTTATGCCACAAAATATAAATTAAGTATAAATAATGAGCGTCAACAGAAAGCCCTTGAATATACACAGACTCCGTTAACACATATTAATACAGCTCTAGATAACAACGTCCGTAGAAAAATTGCTATGCTCGCAGGCATTGAAACTTGTACAGATGCAGAACATAAAACTTGTAACCCAGATACTGCTAATGGAGTTATGTATGGTATTCATTCTAGCAGGAATGATTTACAACAAATTGATATCCCGAGCAACATGACTACTTTAGAAAAAGTACAATTTGAACATGATCCAACATTATTAAATGCAAATACATTAGAGGCTATCAATATAGAAGTAAATAGGCTAAAAATAGAAGGCATTAAAATGAATTTAGGAACGCTATCTCAATATGCTTTGATGTCAGATGACGTTCAAAAAATATTAAGAAAGCGTAATATTGAGGTAATTACGGAACATCGACTTAGAGGGTATGATGATATGGGCAACCCTAGGTATGAAGAAGTCTTAGCTCCTGTTAGTAAAAGTAAAAAAAGTAAGAAATTTAAATAAAACATTATTTAAATACCTTATATAGAATACACATATGGAGGTTCAATATGATATACACAAAATTACTTAAAAACTATTATGCTAGCATATTTTAAAACACAAAGTTTTAATTTTGAACTTCCACATGTATATTTTTAGTATGGTCTCCAAGTAACTTCTCTACAATTAATATCTTTGATAGAAATATAATTTTTTACATTGCCATTGATGGAAGATATTTTTAAAATTTCATTTTTTTGTTGATTTGTTGAAAATAAAATTCTTTGACCATTTTTTGATACGCTCGGCGAATCTTCATACGTAGATGTAGAGATAATTTTAGTTTTTTGATTTTCTAAATTTAAAATAGCAATATTAAAATCTTTTTGGTTTTCTTGTTTATTAATTAAAACAATATGTTTGCCATCTGGAAAGGGTCTCGCTCTAGCATTAAGTAAGCCATCGTTAGTTATTTGCTTATAGCCACCGTTAACATTAAATCTGCCGTTAGCCTGTTTTTCAACAAATGCTTGATAAATATGAACGCCATTACCTCGTGATGAGGTAAACAATAAAGACTTTCCATCTGGCATCCAGCTGGGTTCTGAGCTTATTGATAAACCATAAGTTATTTGGCTAAGTCTCTTAGTCGTTAGATCTATTATATAAATATTAGGATCATTACCATTCGATGCCACTAAAGCAATGCTCTCCCCGTTAGGAGACCAATCTGGAGAACTTTGTATTCCTTTAGAATTAATAATAATACTACGATGCCCAGTTTCAAGATTATGAATATATATTTTTGATTTGTTATCTTCAAAAGAAACATATGCAATTTGCTTGCCATCAGGAGACCAGCATGGAGATATTATTGGTTGTTTGGATGAAAATAGCACTTCGGTATTGTAGCCATCTGCATCTGCACAGCAAAGTTGATATATGTTAATATTATTCTTTATAGAATGTTTAACATATAATATTTTAGTTAAAAAATCTCCCTTTATGCCAGTAATTTTATTAAAAATATTATCGCTCATTTGATGTGAGGTATTACGTAAATTATAAGCGCTGCTGACAATTTTATCTTCTAAAATATATTGTTTTTTTGCAACATCGAATAGTTTATAACTAATATGGTATATATTATTTATTAATATAATTTCTCCAGATATTTTAAAAGCTATATTGTGCAATAATAAATAGTTGCTTTCATCGGCTAATTTTTCTGTAGCAATTTTTGCAAAATAATTACTACTATCGAAAATTTTAAATCTGCAACTAAGGTTAAGATCGTTTTCTATTATTTGTACTATATCTTCCGGTAATATTACGTCTCCATTCCATACAAATGGCGTAACTAATATATAGGGAAGGTTATGGTTTTTTTTCTTGATTTCAATAGTTACCTCTGAATACACTAAATTACTAAGCAACATTGAAAATATAAATATAAATAATCGTAGCATATTAGTCTAAGTCCTCTGGATTAAATGAAATATTGACTATTGTAAAATTAGTAGTAAATGTTTTTGTATCCATTGTTTTAATACTTTCAAGAGGAGATGAGTTTTCTATTGCTTGAATGATTGATTCGTCAAATAATTTATTATTACTAGAAGTTAGTAGCTTTATACTTAAAATATTGCCTTTAGCATCTAGTTTTATTTGCACTATAGAAGGCTTGTCAACATTAAAAGCATAAGGTTTTTTCCAGTTTTGGGTGATTTCTTGTTGTATTTGTTGAGAGTAATATGCTATTTCTTTACCATTATTAGCATTTCCAGCAACTTTTTTGTTAACCTGTTGATAACTAATGTTCGTTTTAGTTTCAGGTTTGTCAGAAACTATTTTTTTTGTAGGTGTTTGTTGTTTTTTTGTTGTCTTTGCAATATTTACAGCTGTTGATTTTACTTTAGAGGTATTATTTTTTGTTAGTGGTTTTTTATTTATAGTTGTTGTTTTCTTAACAATTAAATCAATTTCGTTACTTGTTATCAGATTAGTAACAATAAAATTATCAGTATTAGAAGGTATATTTTTATTAAATTGCATAAAGACCATAGTTAGAATAAACAAGTGCAATACAATAGATATGGCGTATGAAATAAATGCATCAGACATATAAAAATTTTTGATTTTTTTAGCGGCAGATGTGTTAATCATTAGCAACACTTTTTTCATCATAAGGATCGGTTAATAAGCCGACATTATTAATACCTATATACTGTATTCCCGCAATTAGCTTGGCAACATTTTCATAGTTAGTAGTAGCGTCACCTTGTATAACAACTTGCATGTTTGTATGATTAGATTTGTAGCTTTTTATTATGGATAATATTTCTTGTAATTTTACAGATTTAATTGATGCATTAGCATCATTTTGGTATAACTCAAATTCGCCATCGGGTTTAATTGAAATTATTACAATATTATTTTTATTGGCTATTGAGCTTACTTTATGTTCGATCTTTGGTAGCTGTAATTCTATCCCATAATTTATAGCACAAGTATTGATCATAAAAACAATAAGAATAACTAGCATTATATCAATAAAAGGTATCATATTGATTTCTGCTATGATTTTAGATTTTGCTCTATGGTTTTTATCTTGTGTTATCATTGTCTTTTTCTTTTAAATTGTTAACTATATATGATTTTTTACTTAAAATAGCATAAAATTCTTCAGCAAAACCATCACAACGAGATATAAGCTGTTCGGCGTATACGGTAAGTTTGTTATAAAAAAATATGGCAGGAATAGCAACAACTAAACCTAGGGCTGTAGTTATTAAAGCTTCAGCAATTCCAGGAGCTATAGTTTTTAATGTTGGTTGCTGTATAACAGCTAAACTAAAAAAAGAAGATATAATGCCAACTACTGTTCCTAGCAGACCAATGTATGGGCTTATAGACCCAATACTTGCTAGCATTGGTAATGTTTGTTCTAGTTTTCTTTGTTCGTTCATCACTGACATTCGTATTGCTTGTCTTATGTGTGGAAATAATTTATCAACATCAAAAACATTAAGACTATTTTGCCTAGTAAATTCATTGAATCCAGAACTAAAAATATATTCTAACCCAGATTTATGCTTAGGCTTTTTATGCATATCATTATTTATTTTGATAAAATCAATTCCAGACCAAAAAATTTTCTCAAACTCTGTGATGTTACGCTTAGTATTTATAAAGAATAAATATTTTCTTATTACAATAGACCAAGAAATACATGACAGCCCAATAAGAAGTAGTATTATAGCTACTACAGGCCAAGATGCGTTATCTAAAATAGTAAGTAACGATAAATCTTCAGACATATTTTATTTTCCTATAAGTTTATATATACGACTTCTAGTTGAAGGCGCCAAGTAACAATATTTAATTTAGTGTAAATCTTTTTAGTCTCTCTAGAAAGTATCTTCAAATATATTTAACAATCTACATTGTTAAATTTTCTCCTATATATAAATTTGGCTCTACTTCTAAAGTAATATCAAACTGTTGTTTAACTTTGTTTGTAATCTGATCTAGCAAAGCCAATATTTCTACTCCTGTAGATTTACCATAATTAACTAATACCAAAGCGTGTTTGCAATAAACTCCTACATTGTTATATCGATATCCTTTCATACCAACGCTTTCTATTAGCCATCCAGCTGATACCTTCCAGTTGTCTTGTAACTGGTATATAGGTATTTTGTTATATTTTAATTTAAGCTCATCATTTTTTTTATCTGAGATTATAGGATTTTTAAAAAAACTACCAGCATTATACAATAAATTTGGATCAGGAAGTTTGCTACATCTAATATTACAAATAGCTTGGCTTACATGAATAGCTTTTTGGATATCAGTAGAGTCTGGTTTATAGCAGATATAATTTTTTAAATCTTGGTAAGCTAATTTTGGAGCAAATATTCTATTCAATTTAAATTGTACTGAAATAATTATATATTTTCCAGAAAGTACATTTTTAAAAATAGAGTCTCTATAGTTAAATTTGCAGTCTTGAGCACTAAACTCATGTATAGTTCCTGAGTTAATGGCTATTGCTTGTAAGGAAATTAAATAACTAGATAGCTCAACCCCATATGCACCGATATTTTGAACAGGAGAAGCACCTACTGTTCCTGGAATCAATGATAAATTTTCTAAACCATAACAACCATTTATAAGCGTCCATTGTACAAAGTTATGCCAGTTTTCTCCAGCATTACTTTCTACAATTGAGTGTTGGTTGTCGCTAGATATGATCTTTTTACCTTTTATATTGATAGTGATTACTACAGCATTAATATATCCGCAAAATATAGAATTGCTACCAGCCCCTAGTACTATAACTTTAAGATGTTTCTTGTTAGCAAATTTTAGAGCTTGTTGTAACTGTTCTATAGTAGATATATCAATATAGTATTTAGCAATAGAATTAATTTTAAATGTATGAAAATTTGTAAGAGAAAAATTTTTTCTAGGGGTTATTTGATATTTTGTAGTCATGAATATTTTGATTGAGATTAAATACGATAATTATTCTACATTAGCTAATAGCTTACGTACTTTATTGAGATCTTCATGAGTATCTACCCCTATGCTTATATCTTCATTGAATAATGCGGTATATATACGATAACCGTTTGCTAATAATCTTAATTGCTCTAAACCTTCAATTTTTTCTAATTGATTTTGCTCCATTGCGATAAATTTATTCAATATAGACACTTTATAAGCGTATATTCCAATATGTTTATAAACATGGGTTAACTGTTTATTGCTATTAGTTTTATCCCAAGGTATAGGTGCTCTACTGAAATATAACGCATAGCCATTTATATCTGAGACCACTTTAACTTGGTTAGGGTCTTTGTAATCACTTTGATCTATTATATTGGTCTTTAATGTTGTTATTTCTGCATTATTATTTGCTAATTCATGAGCTACCTTATTTATCGCATTTGGATTTATCATAGGTTCATCGGCCTGAACATTTACAATAATATCTTCCCCAGATAACCCGTATATACTGCAGGCTTCTTGTATTCTTTCTGTGCCAGATGAATGTTCACTACTAGTAAAGCAGACTTTTGCTCCAAATTTAGATGCCTCTTTCATTATTACATTGCTGTCTGTGGCTATTACCACTTCATGGGCATTTGACATCAATGCTTGATTCCATGTTCTTTCAAGCATAGTTTTCCCATGCAAATCAATAAGAACTTTATTAGGAAGCCTAGAAGAGTTTAGTCTTGCTGGTATTATTACATAAAATTTTATACTTTTCATAAACAAGTTATTTTTTTTGCATTCGTTCATCTGTTGTAATAGAGCGTGCTTGCTCAGCAAGCATAACTGGAATACCATCTTTTATAGGAAAAGCTAAACCGCAAGGTTTACAAATTATTTCTTGCTCTTGCTGTTTGTAAATTACCTTACCCTTGCAATTTGGGCAAGCAAGAATATCAAATATATTATGATCAATCATAAAAGCTACCTTTATATTCACGCAGCAGTTGGAAGATTAGTTTTTAGTAAGGCTATTAAAAATACTTACTTCACCGTTAAAACACTTTTTGAGCTATACCTTTTTATTTAGCATCGACTTTCACCTGTATAAAGCCTTTTTATTGATTAAAACAAATTAAATCGCTGCTGTAATTTAAACATTAAATTAGTGAAAAAATTATCTGTAGAAGATGATACAGCAATTCCTAGTTTTTGTGGTAATGTTTTTTTAATTTCAAATTGTACCTGAAAAATATCCATATTATTAGCTTTTTTATATAAATATTCATCACTAGTGCTAATGCTATCGATTAATTTTTTCTCTATAGCCTTTATTCCTAACCATATTTCACCAGTAGCTACTTTTTCTATATCTAAATCTTTTCTTTGTTCGCTTACAAAGTTTTTAAATAATTGGTGTATTTCTTGGATATCTTCAATAAATTTATTTCTACCTTGTTCTGTATTTTTGCCTACAACTGTTAGCGTTCTTTTAAACTTGCCAGATGTATGCATTTCTATATCTACATTGTTCTTCGTTAATAATTTATTAAAATTAGGTAGTGTTGCTACTACTCCTATAGATCCAATAATAGAAAAAGGTGCAGCAACTATATTATCAGTAGCACAAGCCATTAGATAACCTCCACTACCGGCTACTTTATCGATTAAAGATGTAGTATGTATTTTAGCATCTTGTAATCTTTTTAATTGTGATGCTGCTAGGCCATAATTGTTTACCATACCACCAGCGCTTTCTAGTCTTATTGCTACGGAGTCTTTTTTAGGGTTTGCTATAGATATGATAGCAGTTATTTCTTCTCTAAGAGACTCTACCGCTGATGCTTTTATGTCTCCTTTAAAGTCAATAACAAATAATCTAGATGTTTTTTTAGATGCTTGTTTTTGCTTGTCTTTTTCAGCTTTTTTTCTGGTTTTTAATATTTCTTTGAGCTCTGATTTATTAAGTATAGCTTCTTCTAATGCTTGTTTAAGTCCATTAAAATGTTTATTTAAAGGTTTTATTAGTAAATTGCCTTTAGAATTAGGACTAAGTCCTTTTTTATTAGAAGCTAGAATAGCTGATATAAACAGTCCAATTCCTCCTGTAATTATAATGGTCTTTATGAGAAATACAATAATATCGATAATATGGTCCATTCTTTGTGTCCTAATATTAATTATAAATTATTTATTATATACTCATTGCAGATAAAAATACAGAAATTAAATAACTGATTCCTTATTGCTAAATGAGTAGAAATTTTATAAAAATGCTAGTTTTTATAATAGAGATTATTTATTGGTTATACAGGTGGCGGTTGTAAGGCTTAGTAAAGAAAGTAATTATAAGCTTTTAGTTAAGACAGTATTTTTCAGGTTTAGCATCAACTAAATTAGGAAATACTAACATAGGAGAAAAGCTTAGAAGATTTGCCCTTCGGGGTAATAAGAGGTTGTTAAAACCCTTAAAAAGCAAATGTGTTATAGCGGTATTTTCCCTAGAATTAAACCTTTTTCTTTAGCTCTAAAATCTAGTATTTTCATCTGCTATGTGTATATTATTTTACTATTCGAAGATGAGATTTCTTTTTAGGCTTATCTTTTTTATTTTCAGGGATGCTAGAAGATTCTACAATTGTATTTTTATCTAATCGCTTAGCATCATCATAGTCAATAGTAAAGCTCATGCCTTCAGCAACATTTTCTTCTGCATAGATTGTTTTTATAGCGCATATAGGAAATGTTACTGTATGAGCAACACCGTTAAAACTAGCTTGAAACTCCATGTATTCTAATCCTATATTTAGATCACGTGTTGCTTGCTCAGAGATATTAAAGGCAATCTGATTTTGATAGATATACTCAGATGGAACATTGACATTAGGAAAACCAGTATCAATTAGTATATGAGGGGTTAATTTATTGTCATTTATCCACTGATATATTGCTTTTATTAAATAAGGTTTTTTACTAGTCATAACAAATGCCTCATTAAAATTGGGTTATCTGCTTTTTTAATGCTGATGTGAAAAATTTAATCTCTTACATCTTTTTCTAATTCAGAAAGACTTTCTTTGAAAGATCGACGCTCAAATAATCTGTCAGCATATGCACTGATAGACTTAGCATGTTTTTCAATATCAATTCCTAAAGCTGGAAGTCTCCATAATATAGGGGCCATACAGCAGTCTAGTAATGTAAAATCATCACTCATAAAGTATTCTTTTTCAGCAAATAAAGAATTTACAGAAGATAAGCTATCAATTAGCTCTTTACGAGCTCTTTGTGCTGGAGTCGGCTTAGTTTTAGGGCTTAAGATGATATCAACAGGCTTGCACCAGTCATTTTGAATTCTATGGATTAGCAACCTAATTTTTGCTCGGTTAACAGGATATACCGGCAATAATGGCGGATGAGGGAAGCGTTCATCTAAATATTCCATCATTATATTTGGTTCATACAAAACTAAACCCCTATCAATTAAAGTTGGTAGGTTATTGTAAGGGTTTATATCGCTTAGAATGTCTGGAATGGCATTTGGATCGATATCTTTTATATCTACAGTAACACTTTTTTCTAACAGAACTATACGGACTCTATGCGAATAATGATCTAATGGATCTGAAAAAAAGATCATAGAAGACTTTTTGGCTAATAATGCCATAATCTAACCTCTTATAATTAATATAACTTAAAATAAAGCAGTTATTTATTTAAATGAAAATTTATACGTATCTTAAATAAGATAGGAAAGTGTAAAATTATAATATTTAGACACTACCAACTGTATGCAATAGGTTGCATTGTACTATAAATAGTCTTTAAAGTCTAGTAATTATCTTATTTTATATGTTAAATATTGCGTTTTTAATATTTATCTTAATATATGAGGGTTTTGCTGATAGATATTAAGATATCTTTATTGATTGCATAATATTTTATCTAGGGTTAAAACTTGTTATTTAGCTATAAGCTCTGTATCGTGATATTTATAGTATTTACGATTTAATGATTATTAGCAATAAATAGATTATATACATATACGTATCTCAGATGAAAGTGCTAAATTACAGGATTCAAGAAAAATCTTTAAATCAGTAGAAAATACTACGAAGGCAGTTGCTTTTAAAGGTGTTTTAACGATGATGAATTAGTTTTGCGTATAGCAAGACTTCTAAGCTTTGCCCCTGTATTGGTATTTCTTAATTTCGTCGCTACTAGGCTTGTAAAACATTGTATTAGTTAAAAACTTATAACCAATCTCTGATAAAACTAGCATTTTAATTGTTTCTATAGGGCAAGATTTTTAGCTTTTAAACTGCGTTACTACTTTTTAATGTAGTACGAATATAAATAGTCAAAGTTGGTTCCTAGTTTAATACAATAAAACATTGCTTACTGAAAATACGTACATTCAGGAAAGGTATATAAGATAACGTAAAAAAATAATATAAGAGGTAGAGTATGATAAGTAGCATAACAAACTATATACATTCATTTATTTATAACAATAATATTCAGACAACTATAACAGAAAATCGAATAGAAAACTCACAACAACAAAATAACGATAATATAAACACAGATACTGATGTATTAACAGATATAGCTCCAGTTTTAAATAGACAAATTGCTGCTAATAATAATATTAAAAATAAAATTGATTTTGAAAAAGATTCAATTTTTTTAACTAAAGATGACCTATTGCTAAGTCAAAATAATTCGCTTACAAGTAATAATCAAATAGACATAGAAGGCTACGAGATTATATATCATAATCAAGTTGAAGAAAATTATTATAACGATTATGGGTATTTTTATTTACCTATTAGGTATATAAATACCATATACACTAAAATATATAATAATTATTATGTTGCTGGTTTTAGTAATTTTATTAAAGATAACTATGATTTTGTTTTTGCAAATAATTACGGTATTAATGAAATAAATTCATTGTTAGATAGTTACGACAGTAATGCATATATAGATAAAGACACAATAACTAAACTTAGTAAATTAAATGAAAATTATTTTTATACTTTATTAATTAGTCAAATTATTTCAAAAAAACCTAATAGCTTAGATTGTATTAAGCATATATCTTCTTTATATACTCATGTAAAAAATAAACACGATAACTCTAAAAATATTACAAGGTTGTTATATCTATTAATTACCTCGTTAAATTGTTCAATTAAAGAGGTTGCAAATACTCTAATTACTGAAAGAAGTATTAATCAGCTGACTAAATCTGTATCGCAAGATTTTTTAGAATACTCAGAAGACAGCATAACTTATGAAGATATTAAAGATCAATTTATTAAGGATGCTATACGTCCGCCTAATATTAACATTCAGTTACTTTTAGAAGGTGAGACATTTTGGAGTGATTCTACAGAAGAAGTCCAGAAGCTAAACTTATTAATAGAGAACGAAGAAAATCACATAGAAAAATATCGTAAAGGAGAGCAGTTATTTACACTTTACGAAGAAAATATAAAGAAATTGTTATCGAATATAGTTTCTGACAACAAAGAAGATTTAATTAGCATACTACTCACAGAATTAACACAGGCAGGTGCTGCTATTCATAGTAACATTATGGTATCTATTCAGCAGAAGCTATGTGATCAAATATTATGTCTGCCAGCTGATTATAGTTATGCATCGATAAAACAATATAAAAGAATAAATATTATAAAAATAGAAAACGGTAATTTAATTATGACAATATCCTTAACTATGTCTCCTGGATTATTTATTCAAGGACCTATAGGAGATGAAATAATAGCTAAAAAACCGGTAAATATAACACTAGATTTACTATTAGATATTAATGATATTAAAAATAGTAAATATACTAATATTCGTGCTTCTTTAATAGAAAGTTAGACTTTTATAATAGTAGTATTAACTTCTGTAATATGGGTTTACATATGTTCCATTGCTTTTATAATAACCATTTACAGATTTTGTTTTAGGTCGTCCAGTTTTGTTACTAGTTTCTCCAAAAGAAGAAGGCATTATCTGTATTTTACTATCTTTATAGTAGCTTTTTGTTCTCGTCTTGTTGCTAATACCTGTAGATGAATTAAAACTTGAATAGCTTTGTTTTTGTATCGATTTATTTTTATATATATGATGTTGAGAAAAACCACTTACTGAAAATGACATTACAAGAGGTATAAGTAAAAATTGTATAGCTCGTATAGTTTTCATTTTTTAGCCTATATTAAAATAAATTAACTTATCTAATTCTAGATCAAGCAGTATTTGATAAAATTAAAAAACATAAATTAAATTACAGGTTTTTGTATCTAAAAATATAGAAAAACATTGTCTTTTAATTGTAATATGTCTAAGTATTTTGTCAATAAATTAAACTACTATTTATTAATATAATATAATATAAATTTAATTAAATATCTTTTTATGCTGTTTTTTAAGTGTTTTTTGATTAAAAAAATATTTCATTTTAGGAGTTAATGTGTTTAATTTTATATTTTTAAATTATTTTAAAAAACAATCAGCATTTTGTGTTTTATTGTTTATTATTATTATTAATTTTAACTTATTACAAGCTAATACAGTTAATAATTCATATAATACTTATAAAAATAAGATATATACTAATTTTAGCCACATAAATATAAATTCTGATATAAGTATTATGTTTTATGGTATAGGTGTGGAAACTAAGGTAAGCGATAGTACAGAAATATTGTGTAGTTATGCAACGGGTAATTTGCAATTAAATAAAATTAACAAGCAAAAATCTGCTGATAAATCACAAGTAGTAACCTTAGGTTTGAAACAACATTATAATGATTTTGTCTTGCAATATGATTTTACTTATGCACGTATAGCAGCTACCTTTAAAATACTGCAAAACAATATGCTTCATAATGTTACTGGAAATACAAATACTACAGTTTTTGCTATTAATCTAGGTAAAAAATTTGCAATTAACGACAATTTATATCTACTTCCTAAATGTAGTACTGGTTTTGATATGGTGGAAACTAAAACAGAAATAAATTCAAAAAAATATTCTGAAACTTCTCACGGTTTCATAATAATACCAGAGCTAGTAGTAGCTAGTGATTTATTTTTAACAAATATAAAAATAAACCCTGAAATTAGTTTTAGCTACTTATTTGATACCAACGATCTTACCAACAATAAATTCAATATGAAAGCTAAAATTAGCAT
>CAKMZJ010000042.1 GCA_929200395.1 Candidatus Gorgonimonas eunicellae
AGCGTTTTTAAACACCACTAAAACTTGCACTTTTATGTCTTTCCGTGCGCAATAGTAGATTTTTATTGCAAAAGCTTGCATCTTTTGGTGATGTTTTCTCTACAAAGAATTTTTTTGCCAAGTTAAAGCTATGGCTTCTCTCTCTTTGCATTGTTAATTTGATGCCTTCAACATTAGAAAGTTTGCTTGTTTCTGCTGGTAATGTATTAAAAAATTCATGACTTTTACAAAATCCTGTACTGTTACTTCTTTTTCCCCATCTTGGCGAGTTCTCCATGTAAAAGCTTGCGTCTTTCATAACTAGAACAAATCTATCAAACTCTTCTTTATTTTTTATTATGGCAAACTCTTCACAACCCTCTTTAGTTATTGTAGTAATACCTAGTTTATTAGCAGATATACCTACTATTTCAGGGAGTCTCGGCAATGCAAAAAATGCTGGAAAATTATCTTGTAAATTAGAACCTGGATTGCCTGTATCATCTCCATGCATAAACATATTCACACCTAATGCATTATTAAGCAAAGGGAGTATTTTGGTAACTCTAGGAGTTGTGTTACCAAGTTGTTTATCAGATTTTTGATTTATATATTTGGCTTTATCTTCATGGCTTAAATTCTTATTTTCAAAAACGCTCATATTTACGGTTCTGGTGTCCATACCATTAACAAAAGCTTTTTCTATAGGAACAGAAAGCAAAAATAAATCGTAGTCGGGAATTATTGGTTTACCACTGTCTGCATCTGCCATAATTTCAAAAGGTTTATTATCTTTTCTGTGAAATATAGCATATTCACTATTTCCACAATATTTGGCAATAAATTCATCAGTAGTTCCAGTAGGTGTTGTTACGTATAAGATAATTTCATTTTTTTTTAGTATAGATGTTTCTAATACTGAATACTGATCACGTAATTCAATAATTCTATCTTCCTTTAGTCTTAAGTGCTTGCTAATACAAGAGCCATTATTTATAAGCTCTTCATTACCTTTGTTGTAATACTCAATTTGCTCTTTTTTTGTAGGATCACCACATAGTTTACTGTAATTTTGATCTCTAGGAATATATCCTGCTCCAGGACCACAACCAGCACTTTTAGCTTTAATACCTATACCTTTTGCTACACCAGTACCATCGAGCGCTAAAGATTGGGCAGGTGCCGGGAACGGTCTTACACCAATAACTAAATCTTCACTTTGTGCTACACTTAGCATTTTCAGTGCGTGCATAGGATGAATGCCTATATTATGCTCTTTGAGTGTGCTTGCTACATAGTTATAGTATTCAGAATCAGTATCAATCTCTTCACAATTGCTATTTATGGGTGCGACATCTAACTGTTTGTTTTCAACTACTTGACAATCAAATATGTAGGAAAAACACTTATGATTTGATATTACTTTATACATATAAAATCCATATTAAAATATATTTATCAGTAAATTAATAACCTATTAAAACAATAATACTATCTTTAAGTAGAAAGCATATAAATAATGCGTTGCAATTTATTTAAATCAATTTTAGACCGA
Source organism: Candidatus Gorgonimonas eunicellae (assembly GCA_929200395.1). Taxonomy (GTDB): domain Bacteria; phylum Pseudomonadota; class Gammaproteobacteria; order Pseudomonadales; family Endozoicomonadaceae; genus CAKMZJ01. The sequence goes on from CAKMZJ010000042.1 coordinate 1,535, forward strand.
GTGTAGGGATCTTTACCTTGTTGAATATACAGCCTTCTAAATGTATCATATGTATAAAAATGGCCTTCGTATTTAACAAAATTATGTTGTTCTGTATCTGAAGGGCTTTTATAAGTGAGGCAGCACTCTACATCTTTTGATTCATATATCTCTGAATTTCTTGGTAACTCATTATATAAATGTTTATCTATTTCTTGCCTGCGGGCTAATTTTAGCAAATTTCGCCTTGAGAGAATTCTAGTTAAATCTGCATCTTTTGTAAGTACTTTTTTAGCTTGCTGAAAAAAATGTTTACATTCTTGACTAATTTGGGGTAATTTTAAGTTTGCTGTTATATCCTGATCTGTAGCTAGATACGAATATACCATTAAATAACACTCTACAACTGAAAGAATACCACTCTTATTACTGGAGCTCATATACAACTTATTTGCATACTCAGTAATATATTCAAACATATAGATTTTATTTACATCATACTGTAGATCTTCCACTGTATTGTACATAATATCATTTTCTATGTTATGCTGTAAACTTACTTCTACTAATTTAAAAAATAACATTAAATAATTTTTTAATTTTTTCTGTTTATCATATGAATTGATACTATACATAGATTCTTGTGATTCTTCTATCGCTTGCGTTAAAGGCTCGATATTACCTGCATCGTATGCAAAATTTTGTATCTTTAATATGAAATCAGCACATTTTTTAATATCCTTGCTATCTTGTTTGATATAATATAAATTCAACATCATATTTATAAGACTAATATACTTATCATAAGTAATATTAGCTTTTTTATTAGTAGCATTAGGTTCTATACCTTTTAAAGTATCAGCTAAACTTAGTCGGATGCTAAATCTTTCCTGACCTGCTACATTCGCCCATAATTGTGTAATATACAAATAAATAGTATTCAAATATTGAATATTATTATGATTATATTTTATATTCCCTCTACCAAAAATAAGACTTACCGCTGCTTCTATATATCTGCTATCTAGTTTTTGCTGTTTTTTAACTAATTGATTATGTATATCTTCTATATCTATAGCTAAATTATCATCTGCTAAGTTAACTATAGAGACATTTCTATTTATAATTGCATCATTAGGAAACTCATTAATTTTATGGTTTATATAATTAATAATATTTTCACATTTTGATACCATATAAGATCCGAATCTAGCTATACAATTAGCTATAAATCTTGGAACCCCTATAATTTTTTGAGCTAATTTGTATATTCTACTCGGCATATCAACATCCTTTTAATGAAATGCGAGCTATTGTAACATAAAACAGGGTAAAATTCAATATTATTTCAAGGGGGAAAGGGTAATACGGCTAGATTATAAATATTCACACCATAAATCAGTATATTTAAAACATTTAAGCTGATTTAATAAAAAAACTTAAAAAACACTAGCTTTTTTCTTTTTTTTATGTTATATTCTAGACGAATTTTAGTTAACATCGTAAAACATAATTTTATATACTATTTTTATTTAAAAAGTAACAGTCTAGTAAAAAACAGTTATTGTTTCAGCTATAAGTAGCTATAATCTGCAATAACAATTAATTATAATTTATTATACAGATTTCACTTAAAAACGTGTAATCTTAAAAGGTGCTAAAATTATATCTTAACGGAAAGGATATATCGATTTTACATTAAATAGCACTTATTAATTAAAAAGGACTTTTTATGTTAACACCTTTAGGGCAAAACCAAAACCCAACTCTAGAAGCATTGATAGGCAACCCTCATCAACAAGGTTTAGAAGGTAGTCATCATCAGCAAAGTCTAGAAAGTAGCCCCCATACCTCAATACTCTTAGATGCCGTACCATTTGTAGCAAATAGCAATGAAACCAGCCTTCCATCTATAAATATCTATAGTCGACAAATCAATAAATCACAACAAAATATACCTGAATTAAAATTAAAGAATGAAGATTTAGATAAATTTAAAAAAAGCATTGGAGAAAGCATTGGAATTGATAACCTGCAAACAAATGATGCCGATTTAGCAAACATTATTTCTCAAAACAATGTTGATATAGCAAATATTCTTTCGCAAAAAGATGGCGTTTACTCTTTACTAATAGGAGAAGATGGTAATCAAAGTTTATTTATTAAAATAATAAGCATGAGAATTACGGCTTTAGAAAACTATTGTAATATTACAAAAAGTAAAAATTTAAAACCTCAAATCGAAAATTTAAAGTCATCATTAAATCAATGTAAAGATAATACAGAAGAGAGACAAAACCTTATAAAATTGATTGACGAGTGTGACGAAAAAAATGGATTAATTGGTTTAGGTACAAAACTTCTTAATATGTTATTAGTGTCAAAAGATTCTAATGATACTGAAAACTCTAATTCTAATATCAATAGCATTGACAAAAAAAGCTCTAGTAATACTAACCTTAAAAATTTAGATAACTTATACAAGAACTCTTTAGTTAATAAGCACGCTGAATGTATCTCAAAAATAATACAAATAATTGAATCTGCCGAAAGCAACGCTATAACTACTTATTCATCAGCTATCATCCTACCGGACCAAAAGCAATTAAAAAATCAAGAACTATTACAATTATTTATTGAACAAAAACCTGAGATAGCTGCTGAATTAATTTTTGATCGAGCCTTAATATATAATTCAGTTCATAATCAAATTGGCGTAATAAATAGTGAAAATAAGGCTATAGCTAATAAAATGCTACAATCTGCAGAAGCTATGCAGAATACCCCAGAGTCAATTAATGAATTTTTAGAAGGGTTAACATCAGATCAACATGAATATTTTGTAAAAAATCTTGAAAGCGAGATAATAGAAATACAAGTTAAAATAGTTGAAAAACAATTATCTCTAGCTAACTCAAACGATAACATATTAACAAAAATACAACAGTTTCATGCTTGTAAAAGAACCCTTCATTTATTAAATAATAATTATAATCCAAATAATACAGCTGATAAATCTACCAGTATAAACAAGTTAACTGAGTTATTAACTACAGCGAAAACAGGTGTAATATCACGATATTTAGATATGCAGTATCAACTGAAAGAAGCAACTTCAAAGGATAAAAAAGATGATAAGAAAAATGATGATCAAGAGAGAATAATATTACTCAAAAATCTTAGTGAAACAGAAATTTCAGCATATTTACAGTCTACGTCTACAGAAAAAAGTGATATACTCATGCAAGAATTATTAAATCACATAGTAGATTACGTTGACTACCTTTCACAATATGATAATGGAGAAGCTGGCCAAGAACAAAAAATTAAATTACAAAATGCTGAATTTCATTTTCTCAAAACACAACAAAAATTAATAGATTTTGAAGTATTTCACATGATGGTTAACAATGATTATAAAAGCAAATTAATAGATGCTGATGATTTTAATGCTATGCAACAAAAGCTTTTTATTGCTAATAAGATAAGACATAATAATATGTCTTTATTTAGTATATCAAATAATATACTAGATAATTTTTATACACCACACATAAGTTATGAGCCATCTGCAACTGCAATAATAGAAGAAAATCTAAATGAGATAATAAAAGAATCCTTAGGTTATAACTCTTGGTCTATGTTTAAGTCTGTTTTCTCTGGCGGAAGTAACGAAAAATCAAATATCACACTTAAATTAGAAGAAAAAAAGGCCGGCCTATTAGAAAAGGTAGCAGACAAAGACTCTAGTTTTATTTCTATAGCTTTTAATAAGTTGATGATCGTACTCAACTTTCAACTACAATATATGATTGAAGTATCTAAACGTGATCCAGAAGTTTTTAAAGAGTTAGCTTCTCAATTGTCTACGTTTATCCCCGTTTTAAGACATGTTTTTGGTAAAGATACTAAAGTATCTACTCTATTACAGGATATATCAAAAAAAATAAGCGACAGTAAATTTATTGATGGTATTATAAAACCAGAAGAAGGTGATATACCTCTTTTTGATGATAATTTAAAGGATATGTCGGATATAGCTCTAACTATGAAAAAGATAATGCTTCTTAACGAAGTATTAGCTTGCTTTAATGATTATGGATTAACCGCTATAGGAGCTATGTCTACTCTATTACCAAATAGCTCATTGTTGAAAATATGTGACACCGTTGCTAAAGAAACTGCAAAAAAAGGTGGTACGCAGATGGCAACAAGCATTACCTTTTATCTACTTTCTGCTATTAAAGATAACCAAGCTCCAACTGATAACCCACTAAAGTCATTTTTAGAAAATTATAGTCTTAAATGGGTTACAAGTTATACCAGAATATTTAGTAATATGCATACAGCCATAAAAGCTGTTATAAAGAAAGAACCAGATGCAGCAAAAGCATTACTTAAAGAAACATTCAAGGTTTTTAAAACTGTTCTATACTCCGCTATTAAAACAACCTTGATACTAGCTTTAACAGCCGTGCCTGTATTTCTATTCAATATATCTTTACCAGCAATAGGTATGATCATCGCCGCATCTTTCATTGCTATATCTGTATTTCACACTCAAGTTAAACAACAATACGGCATGACAGAAAATAATATTTCTTTAGCTATACTGGCAGATATGTTTTACAACAAAGGATTTGCTATTGAAGGACACTATAACAATCCTAAAACCAAAAAAATATTACAAAAACAATTTGATCAACTAACTAGATATAACGAAACTGGTGTTTGTATTGATGATAACAAAGATATTAAGTTTGAAGAAAAACAAACACAAACAGAATTCGATAATATACTACAACCAAGTACAGAACAAAATTACCTAATGGCACTAGATTAATTATCTATCCATGAATTAGAAGTTATAATATACCTTAACAGCATATACAAAATGTATGTGCTGTAAAATATCTAAACATATTTTTATAGAAGCTTATCATAGCTTAACAAAAGATCTTATATGTTTAAAAAATTTATCATGTCTATCAATAAAAGAGCTGTATTTACCAGCAGCAGGAATTTCATGAAAAGTTCCTAATTTAGATAGAGATCTAAACCCTTTGCTGATATTAGGTACAATGTCTCCTGCTATATAGTAACTATTAATTAGACTATCAGCTTTTTTAAGATTTTCGCTAGGTATTCTACTTAAAGCCGCTGCCCCTAATTCAGCATTACTAAAGCAGATAGCGTTACATGGCTCCTTTTGAGTTAAAGCAGCAAATGTTGCTTCAGCTGCTCCTTTAGAGTGGCCCATGACTGTCAACTTATAATCATTCTGATTATTGGCTGCAAGTGCTTTGTTCATTGTTTCTATTAAAGAAGAAGCTTGCTCATAGCTATTAGGAACTCCTTTTTTATAAACAACGTTTTTAATGTTAGCTATCCATTGCCTCATAGTTTCTTTAGGATTTTTTAAATGTCTAGCTGTTAATCCGCCTGCATGTTTTCCTGAAGATGTACCACCAAAAATTACTCTTACTTCTTTAGACGCTTTGTTTTCTATTACATATGCTGTTAAACCAGTTTTTTTATCAATTATTCGAGAATTTTCAACATCAAATGTAGCTGTTTTAAATTTTTCACTAGCTATTGAATCTTGTTTTATAAGCTTATCTAGTGAAGCATATATATCTTTAGAGCTTTCCCAGTCCTTAGCACCAGATACTTCTACACTGCTAGATGCTATATTATTAACCTTAGAAATATCTTGATGATAAGGCAATGCCGCCATTTCAGCATTCTGTAATAGTTTCTCTTGCTCTATTGTAGTTAATTCATTAGTTTTTAACTGTAGTATATTTTCTGTTTTTAAAGGCGTTTTAGATATTTTCATATCCTCAAATTTTCTGTAGCCTACTTTTTTATTACGAAGACTAGTTATATAATTTTTGGGGTTTATTACTGTTATAAGTTTTGAGAATTTTGTTTTTGCAGTTGATTTTTCTAGGGCAATGTTATCTTGTTTTTTTTGCACAAATCTTGATTGATTAACTTTATTCACTATTTATAATCCTTATATTATAGATTAACAAACTTAAGATATTTTTACTAAATAATTACTATATGCTAAGCAATATTCGGCATCACCAATATTTGCATAATAAACACAATAGCTACATGCACTATAAAAAATGTGGTATCTAATCTATTGCTTGTTTATCTGTAGTATAGCTCAAATATAATTTAATAATAATCTTAAAAACTAATGCCCTCTTGAAAATAGTTTATCTATATTTTGTAGTGTAAACTCTACCCAAGTAGGTCTACCATGATTACACTGATTACTACAATTAGTTTGTTCCATATCGCGTAATAAAGCGTTCATTTCTGAAATTGTCATGTTACGATTTGCTCTGATAGAACCATGACATGCCATAGTTGCTAATACTTGATTCATTTCATTATTAATATTTTTAGTAGTGTCGAACTTCAACATTGTGCTGATAGTTGTGCTTAATAGCTTTAAAATATCTGCTTGTTGCAATAGCACAGGAATACTTCTGATAATAAAGCTATTTTCTCCAGACTGTTCTAATTGTAAACCCAATTTTTGCAATTGATTTATATTATTTTTTACACATTCAGTTTCTTCCGGATTCAGTATAATAGATTTCGGCAATAACAATGGCTGCGACGCTATAGCATGACGATAAAAATCTTGTTTTATTTTTTCATAAGTAATTCTTTCATGAGCTGCATGCATATCTACAATAATCATACCTTTCATATTTTCAGCTATTATATAAATACCTTTAATTTGTGCTACTGCAAATCCTAGAGGCGGAATTTCTTCCATAACTTTAGAGTCTATATTTTTGGTTATACAGGAAGAGTTATTGTTTGTAACAACCGAGTTATCAACAGCAAATGGCGGATGTGGTTCATTAAGAGTGAAGCTATTTACTGATATTACTTCGTTATCTGCAGAATTAGTCTCTAGGTGCTTATTTTCAGCAACTATATTAAATGGCTTTACTGAAGGGGTAAACAGATTAGATTGTGAATGGTTATTTGTTACTGTTAATTTTTTTGTTGGTTGCCAATTCGGTGAACTAAGGCTAATCTTGCTACTAGTTGATGATTGTGGTTGCTCGCTAGCAATATTAAAATCTACTGATACTTCATTATTATGTTTAGGCTTAGTATCGTTAAGAGCTCTCATTAATACACCAGCAATAAATTTATAAGCACTACCGCTATCTTTAAATCTAACCTCATGCTTAGTTGGGTGTACATTTACATCAATTAAATCTGGAGCTATTGTTAAATAAAGACTATAAACAGGGTGTCTACCATTATAAAGAACATCAGTATATGCTTGTCTAATGGCATGATTTACTAGTTTATCTTTAACTATGCGCTTATTTATAAAAAAATACTGCATATCAGTATTAGAACGTGATAACGTAGGTTGGCTAATCCAGCCACACAGCTTTAAACTTTGATTATCTGTTGCGATATCAATCGCACTAGTTGCAAACTCTTCACTAATGATATTAGCAATTCGGCGTTTTTTTATAGTTTCATCTATGGCTTGCGGTAAGTTTAAAATATTTTTACCGTTGTGCTTAAGTTCAAAACCTATATTAAATTTTGCTAAGGCTAATCTTTTTACAACTTCTTCAATATGAAAAAATTCAGTTTTTTCTGTTTTTAAAAATTTACGCCTTGCAGGGACATTAAAAAATAAATCTTTTACCTCTACAGTAGTTCCTTGAGCATGGGGCGCTGGAGTTACTTCAGCGATCATATCTTTACCAACAACCTTTACCTGTGCTCCATGAGCCTGATTGGCTGTAGCAGAAGTTAAAACCACTTTAGAAACTGAGCAAATCGATGCTAAAGCTTCACCTCTAAACCCTAATGAGTTAATTTTTTCTAAGTCATCAATACTAGTTATTTTACTAGTTGCATGTCGACTTAGTGCTATATTTAATTGATTTTTGGCTATTCCATGGCCGTTATCTCGAATACGAATTAATTTTATACCACCAGATTCTATTTCAATAGTAATTCTAGTGGCTCCTGCATCTATAGAGTTTTCTAACAACTCCTTAACTACAGATGCTGGGCGTTCCACTACCTCTCCAGCAGCTATTTGGTTAGCTAATCTAGTTTCTAATATACAGATAGGTTGCAACATTTGTTTAACATACTCTCGTGTATTTAATGTTATGATATGATACTTTAAGAAGTGCAATTACTTTAAATTTACATAATACTGCAAAGATTCTAACTAAATACATATAGCTAGTCTATACTTTAATTAAAAATTTTATCACAACTATAAAAATTAACACCTTAACCTGCAACCTGTATATAAATATTGGATAATTATGAATACAGAAAACAAAACAGTTGGCAATAGTACAATTAGCCATACTCTAGAAGCAAGCCCTCCTAACACAAGCATCTATAAAAGAATAAAGATAATTTTTAGTAAAAAACAAAAATCAGACACTAAATCTACCTATATAAAAACAATAGATATAGGAACACCAGAAATACAAAGCACTACTAACAAAAACTTACATAATATACCTGATATTACGCCAGCTAAGAAATTAGATATTGTTACAAATATACAAAATCACAATAATAATGACAATTAAAATTCAACAAACAATCAGATTATATATTATAAGTAATACTATAAATCCAATCATCAAATAAAGATTATAATAAATAATACTAGTGGAAAAATATTATTCTAGAAAATTATATAGCCTGAAATTGATAACTAGTGATTAATAAGCGATGCCAACTATTTATGCAAAACAACGAAGAATTATCAATTAAGTTATATAAAATATGTTATAAAAATAGTATTTTTAGCAAAATTAGAGTATAGCAAACATATGTATCTTATTTATATTTTCATACAATTAACTATCGCTTTAATTAATAGTAATTTAATATCAACAAATAATAATACAGAATATATTAGGAGGATAAATACAAATTATGATAAAATTTTAGCATGTAAAGACTGTTGCTACCCTATAACTAACGAGTTTTGTCAACTATTTTATAAAGCTTGTGGAATCCAAGCGTTACACAACAGATTATTTTTATTTTCGAATAAAAATATCACAGCTAATAATATTAGCGATAGCTATTGTAATCAATTTCAACAATGGTGCTCTACCACCCCTAAAGCTGACCTTGTTTTTTTAACGCTTAAGCCTATTATAATAAGTAACTATAAAAAAATATATCTTTATGAAAATGATTATAAAGCGTTATTGCGTGAAATGCTAAGGTGGTCTAAATATTTAACAACAGATAGAATTTTTAATTTAGCAGATGAAAATATTAAAAATATTCAAAGAGAAAAATTAGCTAAATTTAAATACTTACTTAATAATAAAACATCTAACTATAGGCCTATCTTTATATTTCATTTCCTACATAGACATATGCTAGAGGTTGATTATAAAAACATAACAGAAGTTCTTAATGAATACTATAATTTATTTATAAAAAACAAACCTAAAAAGCTATTAGTATTGAACAAATATAGAAAGGAATATTGCCAAGATCAATTAGCAATAAAACCTGTGGCTACAAATATTACTAAAGAGTTATGCATTCCATTAAATAATTTCACTAAAAACATAACTGATGCTGTTATTTCTGTAACTAATTCACCACTAATTGTTAATACTAATAATATCACCCATACTAATTATAGCTTTCCAGCTTCAACTAATAAATATATGCAAAAAATAAATAATAATTCTAATATAAATTTAATTATTTCAGTAAGTGTTGTTGTAGTTATTATTTCAGGCGTTCTAATTATAGTAGGAATAAAATATTTTACCCTGAAAAAATATAAAAAGAAAAAATATAGAGTAAATGTTATAGACTCAGAATCTATGTTATAATGTACTAAAAAATAAATACTATACTGATCTGAATTCGTTAAATTATAGCTATACACATTCTACTTTAAGGTGTCTAACATCTAAACTAACAAAAAAACAACTAAGATGAATAAAACTCTAATATTTTTATATTTTATATTAGTAACAATAGCTAAAGCAGAGCTGTTTATTATTGATAATCAAATACTTAAAATCCCAGCCCCAGAAGGTTTTGTTATAGTTACACCACAAATGAGAACTACATATCGATTTAATCTCTATTTAGCAACTACTGATGCTGAATTACTAGCATGTTATATTTCTAAAGCAGATGCAGAAGTTGCAATACAAGGAAATATTCCAAAAATGGAACGTATTTTTTATATTCTAGTAAAAAATAAGCTAAAAAAACAAACTATAAACCCTCAAGATTTTGACAACCTTGCTATAACTATTAACAAAAAAATAGACCAAAATATGTATTTAATAGATGAAGATCCTACAGATTTAACCAACAAAATTAGCAAGGCCGTCAGTGATGATTTTAACATAAATATATCACTTAAATTTTTAAAGCAAGTAGCATTGAAAATACATTATAAAACAATAAATACATTTGCATATTCAGTGTATAATAAATACAAAATAACTGAAAAAAATAATGAAGAAGATGTTCTTGAAGCAAAAACAGCAACAACAATAAACGTTGCCGGAAAAGTACTTGATCTGATTTGTGAAGCACCAGCGAAAGATTTACAGTGGTCTCAAAATAGTTCTATAGCTTGGAGTCAAATGATTTTAAAAAATAATGTATGCAAACTTCAAAAAACTACACTTAATAATATTACCGATTGGTTTTATAGTGTGCATCAGGGTTTTATAACTTATAACATAAGCAAGTTAACAGTAACATTACTTTTTATAGTAATTGCTACTCCTTCACTTAATTTTATTGCAAGATATTTTAGTAATTAATACGTGATACACCACCAAGTAGAAGGCTCATAGTTGTTTATGTCTTAGCAATATCTTTGTATGATTACAGCATTTCAGTTAATAAATCAAAACCATCTGTTGATTGCATAGGTTCAGGCTCGCCATTTATAATTTGTTTTAAAGTATATGCATTATAAGGTGCTAAATTATCAAATGACGAAATATCAATTGCACTAGCTAATGGCGACTGTTTATTCTCACTAATTTTTAACATAGTATCATCATATTGCAAGTTAAAGTTACAACGTTTATCTTTAAGAAATGATGAATACGTGCTATATATAGCACAATAAAATGTTTTGTTTTGATAAGGGTACATAGATATAATTAATTTTAATTTATTAAAGCTATCACCTGAATCTATATAATCTACTATTAAAATGTTTTTGCTTTTTGTTATTTCAAGCAAGTACTTATCAAGGTGTGCAGATATTGCATCAAGTTCAGTCTCAGTAATTGTTTCAGTATTCATCGTTGATAAACCACTTAATGGTATTGTGATTACTTGCATATCTTCATAGTGTTTTTTTATATAAGCCGCAAATGCAATTGGACTTCTTCCTATAAATACAGGAACAGCATTATTTTTCTGTGCTGCTGCAACTATCTTTTCAGATACTTCTTGTATTTCTTGCATTAATTCATTTTGTATTTGAATTTCCGCTAATTGATAAACAGCTTGGAATACCTCATGGCTATTTTCATAAGATTCATTTATATTTTGCTTGTATATTTCTTCCATTTTTTGAAGGTGATGATTTCTAGCCTTTATATCAGATGCGACATGAAAAATACACAGATTAGCCAACTTAAAATCAGTTTGTAATTCTTGTTTTTTTGACTCTATCTGAATAGCTAGCTGAGAGCAAGTGCTATCTTGACTTAGACTATCACAAGATATAAGCTGTTGTTTAATTGACTTAGCTTCTTTTTGCTTTTCTTCTATTAATTTTACTGATTGTTCAATATGTTGCCTTATACCCTTAGAAAGGACATAAAAATCATCTGTATTTTCAATATCTGTATTAGTATTTATACTTAGATGTGTTTTTACGTTTAATAATACATCTAGCTCGTCTCTAATTGTTACTTTTCTTTTATTAATAGGGGTATCTATTATTATATCTATAGTGTTGCTTTGTGAGTTTTTTGCTAGGTAAAATGCATCTTTTGCAATATTAAGCATTACACTATTTTTTGTCTCAATAGCTGTAAAAATATTTTCTACATTTAATCTACTAATACTAGGATAATATAATTTAGTTACTACTGTCATTCCTTATAACTCCTTTTATTAAAACATTTCGATATTTTATAAAATAATTTTCATTTTTTTTATAATATTACATACTATGATTATATACATAGCTATTGAATGGCTAGTTTAATCAAGTGATATAAACTTGTAAATTTTTAAGCTTTTTAGCATATTTAGTGTTAAAATTAATAAATGCTAACGCATAATAAAACATGAGGTAGGGCTTTTGATGAATAGCTTAAGAAAAACCAATGCAGATATTTTAGCTATATAAGATACAATAAACTAACAACAAAATATATGAGAACTTCCTATTTAAAGCAATAAACTTATAATAAGCTTATCAAAAATACAGTACAATTAACAAACGGAATTGCACTGTGAAAAATATTTTTTTTAGAAGCTTCTTAAGATTAGCTACTAGCTTTTTTAGCTGTTTTGCTTCCAAGAGCGCCAAATCTTTTATTAAAGCGATCAACTCTACCTGTTGTATCCATAATTCTTTGGTTTCCTGTATAAAAATTATGGCAGTTAGAGCAAACATCAACTTTAGTGTCTTTAGACAAAGTAGAGTTTAACTTAAAAACTTGACCGCAACTACAAGTTACAGATATTTCTTGATATTTTGGATGTATATTGTCTTTCATAATAATACTCAATTAAAATTTATACATTTACGCTTTCTACCTCAATAATATACACGTGACAGTTGAAAATGCATTTGCATTCGGGCAGTGTTTTGCCTTGAATTAAACCTTTTTACTTAGCCCTGAAACCTAGCATTTCATCTGCCACGTGTATATACACGTGACAGTTGGAAATGTTGGTTTTCAGCAAGTAATCTTAAAAAGATAAACTTGCTTATTAACAGCTTGTGTATTTAGCTCTGAAATCCTGTATCTTCAGGTAGAAGAATATATAATATTTGCTGGTTGTGTAAAAGCTATGACGATTATAGCAAAAAACACTAGCAATTAGCAAGCATTTTTAAACATTAAATTATCTGTTTGATATCTAAGTAATCAGGCACTTTGTTAAGATTACCATCGATAATATAAGGAATCTCACCTAAACAAGGAGCTTCTAGCATATTAGTTAAGGTTTTAATGTTTTCATAATAGCATTCCATAGGAGAATTCACACAATTAGCGATCCAGCCAGCTAAATGTAATCCATCTTTGTTAATTGCTTCTGCGGTTAGCAAAGCATGATTTATACACCCTAACTTCATAGGTATGACTAAAATAACAGCTATATTTAGCTGTCTAACGAGGTCGCTAATAAACTCTTGATTATTTAGCGGTACTCGCCAGCCTCCAGCTCCCTCGATTATAGTTAAATCTGCTTGTCTCTCCAATAACAAGCTGCAATGATCAGCTAACGATTTTACCGTACATTTTTGCTTTAACTGCTGTAATGCTATATGTGGTGCAATAGCTGGTTGTAAAGCTATTGGGTTAACATCAGTATAACTTACAGCCAAGCTACTAGCAGATAACAACTGCATAGCATCATCATTTATCAAGCCATTTGCTGTTAGATCACAGCCCGAAGCTATTGGTTTTATTCCTAAAGTAGTTAAATTTTGTTGCTTAGCTAATCTTAATAAAGCATGGCTTATTGTAGTTTTGCCAGCTGCTGTATCTGTAGCAGTAATAAAATATGATTTTGCCATAAATTCCTAATAAGCCTTCTTAAGAATAACCTGTGCAACTTGATAACTCAGAGGGATACCACGATCTGTTTGCAACTTGCTATAATTTTGTATTAGTCTTTGCAAATTGCTTCTTGAGGTTAGCCCCCCCCTTGTATGATAGATAGTATTAACCCCCTGATATTTTAAACTTTGTAATAAACTAATTACATCAGGATAAAAACTAGTGTATCTTTCATACAATATATCTTCTATAATGAAGGGAGAATTGCTAATTACTTTCACTAATTGGTCTTTAGAAAAATAATTATTTACTCTATTTACCTCATTTATACTATTCCAAGAATTGCTTAACTCGAATAAACTTCCAGCACATAAGGTAGAAAAAATAAAATAACCACCAGGCATTAAAGTAGAGTATGATGTATTCAATACTGAAGCTAAATCACACCATTGTAATGCTAAGTTAGAAAACAATAAATTTATACAATTTGCTGTTAATGGTAAATACTCAATATCGCCCCTACACCACTTGATATTTTTAGAAAATATATTACTAGCTTTTTGTAACATTTTGGCGGCAATATCTATTCCTATTACTGTAGCCTGATCATAACAATCAGCTAACAACTGTGTTTCCCTTCCAGTTCCACAACCTAAATCAGCGATTACCGCTATATCTTTTGCTACATAACTAGAAACTAATTGATGCAAGTTTTTAGCTACAGCATGTTGCATTATAGCGTATTTGTCGTAGCTATTAGCAGCCGTAGAAAAATGTAATGACATCAATTTTTTAAAGGAATTTTTATTATGTATTATACTAGATTTTTCTCGCAAATAAGTCCTTAATTTAAATTACTTAATTGGTGGAAGTTATATATTTTTCTACAAATATAATCATGATTATCCAAAAAAAAACTGTGACCACTATTAACTGATTTAATAATATGATGAGGATACAACTTAGATATTTTATCCGTAACAGCTATGGGAATTAAAGCATCTTTAGAGCCAAACAATTGCAAAACTGGCTTAGTAAATTTATTCAAGCTATCACGAGTATCTAACTCTGCTAATAGTTGCAACAAAGAATTTAGCTTAACAGTTAATTTTTTACTAGTTATTGCACTTTGCTTAAGCATACCCGTATGCATTTTTTGCATCTTATTACCTAATGCGCAGAGTTTAGCAAATTGCAATAGTGCTACTGATGAATTTTGTTCCATCTTGTTTTGAAATTTATCAAAATCTTCACGATTCATCGCTTGCTGCCAGTCTGTCTTACTAACAAAACAAGGATTACTACTAATTAGTGTTAACGATTTCACTTTATCTTTAAGGTTTTCTGCTAGCTTGCTAGCGATATTGCCCCCCATTGACCAACCAATAACATGTAATATTTTATTAAAGCTTTTTTCCCTTACACTAGAAAAAAAAGTTTCATAGTCTAGCAATATTTTTTTGTCTGCAACTAGAGGTAGACCGTGTAAATCTATTATTTCACATTCAGAACCTAAATTAATAAATGAATTTTTTAGTGGCTCCATAATTTGTTCTGTCATGCTCCAACCATTAATAATTAACACTAACGGCTTGTCACTACTCTTATTATATTTAATTCTATCTCCATTATACATAGTTAGGCATCTCCTATTAGTTGGAATTTAACATTAATTGCATTTAAAGCTACTAATAATCTATGTATTTGTGGTTTAGTATGTAAATAACTTAGAGTTATTCGCAATCTTGCTGTTCCTACTGGAACTGTTGGTGGCCTTATAGCCTTCACTATAATACCCATTTCTTTAAGCTTTTCACTAAAAAATACAGCTTTTTTACTGTCTTTCATAATAATAGGCTGTATTGCTGTTGATGATTCTAATGTTTTAATGTTAAATTTTTTACAACCATGCTTAAATTCAGAAATTAGCTCTTTCAGATGTTGTCTACGCTCATGTCCTGTTGTAACTAAATGCAAGCTAGTTAGTGTTGCTTTAGCGATTGCTGGTGGTAAAGCAGTTGTATAAATATATGGTCGTGCTTGCTGAATGAAAACGTCTATTAAGTTACTACTACCAGCAATAAAAGCACCATAAGTTCCTAAAGCTTTACCAAATGTTCCCATTAATATTGGTATATCTTGTTGCGAGCAATTATATAATTCAGCAATTCCTGCACCAGTATTACCTAAAACGCCAAATCCATGTGCGTCATCTACAGCAAGCAAGGCACCATATTGTTTAGCTAACTTTACTAAAGATAAAATAGGAGCAATGTCGCCATCCATGCTAAATACTGAATCAGTTATTATTAATTTACGTTTTTCTGTAGAGCTCTGCAATTTTTTTTCTAAGCTAGCCATGCATTTATGCTGGTATCTGTATATTTTAGCCTTAGTTAACATGCAAGCATCGTATATAGAAGCATGATTTAGTCTATCTATAAATACAGCATCTTTTGGTTGTAATAATGTATTAACTATAGCAATATTTGCCATATAGCCATTAGCAAAAACTAATGCTTTACTGCGCTTAGTAATTGTAGCTAATTGTTGCTCTAGTTGTTCATGTACAACATGATGCCCAGAAATCAAATGTGAAGCACCACTACCAACACCATATACGTTTGCAGCATCTATTAAAGATTGCTTTATTTCTGAATTATTAGCTAGTCCTAGATAATCATTACTGCAAAAAGATAAATACTGTTTATTATTTATAGTTAACAAAGGCGATTGTGGGCTATCATGTATTAATCTAGATCTATATAAATCTTGCTGCTTTTTTTCGCGTAAAATATCTACAAAGTATGCTTCATCCATTACCATTTACAAGCCTTAATGTATATACACGTGGCAATTGGAAATGCAGGTTTTCAGCAAGTGATTATAAGTTTTTAGCTAAGGCAGTGTTTC
>CAKMZJ010000043.1 GCA_929200395.1 Candidatus Gorgonimonas eunicellae
GTATATTTTTAAATATGCGTAACTTTAGTCTGTTATTTACATTTTACAAGGCTTTAAAATTATAATGCATAATAATAATAAAAATAATATTTGTCATAGGGCTAACATGACCGCTTTGCACTATAGTAACCAAGATAAATATAATTATAATAAAAATAAAAAAATGCAAAAAAATCAAAGGTTAATAGCTTCCAAAAAACCTAAAAAAGAATTTTATGTTAACAAAAAAAATACTAAAGTAACAAACTTTAGTACAGCTACTGTTATTGCTTGTTCTCTGTTATTTTTTACTTCACAAGTTATTTGCGATAATAATTTTACTAATAACGATATACAACCAAATTTAAAAAATAGTCCACGGTCAACAGTAAAAAACATAAGCATCTTTACAGATACTAAATGCGCCTTATTTAACGATCATCATTGGCAAAAACCTACATCTAAAACAATGGCAGTAAGTGTTGAGAAACTACCAAATAGTTATTTCATTTTTAATAAAGCTAAACCTAGCAGTCAAAAACTACAACTTACTAACAGCCATAAAATAATATCAAATATTTATAACTTTGATGAAGATAATTCAATTAAAAAAAGTATTAAGTATAAACTAGTATATTTTTTAAGCTTTTTAAATAAAATAATAGTATTATATTGTGATTATGCAAGTTCTTTGTATCCAATCTCATATCAACCTCCATTAGAAAATAATATAGTAAGAGAAGCATTCTTATTCAGAGCACTATTAAAACCTTTTGAGCACTTAGATCCACTTGCTAAAGAAAAGGCAACCTTGTTAACTATATTACATAGATTAACTGCTAATGCTCAATATGAGTTTGATATGATTTCAGAAGGAGTTGAAGACTATTGGTCTACTCCTAAAGAAATATTAGCTCGTGATGGAAAAGGAATAGATTGCGAAGATTATGTTACTCTAGCTAATTTTTATGCTATGCTAGCACAAGATTTTTCTTATTTACCAAAAGATGCAAAATTCGGTATGCTTATAATACCTCACCATGCGCTTTTTTATTATGAGAGAACTTTAGCAAACAATGATAACCCAGAAGTTTATATTATAGATAATTTTACAACTGATCAATTACTTTTTACGTTATTGTTTTCATCTCGTTGGAGCCATTTAACAACACTTAAAGAATATACTCATGCTTTGGTTGCATATTTTATTTATTTTTTTACAACTGATGATTATAGAAGTATACGTAGCATAGCTTGCACTTTATTAAAAAATAATTATTGGTGGTATAAGTCATCTAGACTTTATCCTGGCAAAGGTATTCAAACAAAAAATTTACGCATAGAAACAACTGAAGACTGGGATAAAAGAATAAACAATAATAGGCATATAGGGGATAGTATATCTGCTGATGAGATTGCACTAATGCAATATAATTATATAAAAAATAATGGGGGGTACTCAATACCTGAAAATATAGAATTTTCTGAAGCTAATATTAATTATATTGAAGCAATGGAAATAAAAAATATCCTTGGCTATAAAGAACTTTCTGGAGAAAACACAGTTACAAATATAACTAAAAATCAAGCTAAATATTTAATAGGTTCTTATTCACAAAATCTTGATAAATATTTAACCTTTGATGATTTACCTCCATTAATATAATATCAAAAGGAATAAAGTAATCATATGCAGGGCATTTTATGTTTTTTGTTATGTTATTTAACCATGAATAAGCCTGTTTTTATAGATTTTTTCTTAATATCCTGTATATTTAGCTAACAAGTGTATATTGTAATAAATTTAAGGTTGACTTCAAACTTTAAAAAATATCTTTTATTAAAATTTTATAATGGTTTTCAATATAAGTTTATGCAAATTTATTTAGTGGGCGGTGCTATCAGAGATAAATTACTCGAGCTAGAGGTACAAGATCGAGACTGGGTTGTAGTTAATGCTTCACCTGAATTGTTAATTAAAAAAGGATTTATTCCTATAGGTAAAGATTTTCCGGTATTTCTTCATCCTCAAACTAAAGAAGAATATGCTTTAGCCAGAACTGAACGTAAATCTGGATACGGATACAAAGGCTTTACTTTTTATACTGGAGCGGATGTCAGCATTGAAGAAGATTTAGCTAGAAGAGACTTAACTATAAATGCTATAGCTGAAACTGACGCAGGTAAATTTATTGATCCTTTTAATGGTATTAAAGATATAAACCAGCGGATTTTAAGACATGTGTCATCTGCCTTTGTTGAAGACCCTGTACGTTTACTTCGGATTGCAAGATTTAGAGCTACACTCTCAAGTTTTAACTTTACTATAGCTCAATCAACTTTAACATTAATGCAACAAATGACAACTAATGGCGAGGTAAACCACTTAGTTGCCGAAAGAGTATGGGTTGAGCTTGAAAAAGCTTTATCAGCTGTTAACCCGAGTCTATTTTTTATTACATTAATTGAATGTGGGGCTATTGATATAGTTATTCCTTATTTTTCTCACTTAGTAATAGATAATATGGCTAACTTAATTGCTATTAGCAAGCACAATAATAATACTATTGTTAAATTTGCAAGTTTATTTGTTGGTCACAATGATAATTTAGCAACTAAAAATAAATATTTAACTGCTTTAATTAATAAACTAAGAATACCTAAAGCTTACGCTGAAGTAGCTAAAATAGTACTTAATTATAGCTTGCAATTAAGCAATGAATCTATAGAAGCAGAACAACTCACCAACATTTTAACAACTATAGATGCATTTCGTAGACCCGCAAGAATGCAATTAATCATACAAGCTATAACTAGTTTAATAACTAATTCACATATCAACAGGCTACAACTTATAATATCATCTTGTGCTAATATTAACGTTGATGATATTATTCAGCAAGGTTATAAAAATAAACAAATTAGTGAGCAAATATATAATCTCAGAGTAGCAATAATTAATGATATTTTAGTGCAAGATTAAATATTTTACTACCGGTTAACTTGTTATTGCCACAACTTGCAATAACAACTAGTTTTTCTAAATATATTAATACTTTTGGTTTAATCTTGAAAATCAGCTTTTTCATCTGTCATTTGTTGTATATAGGCTTCTAGAAAATCGTCAGTTTCTTGATTGTAGTAACATATATCTTTATTTTTATATATTTGATGTATTTTAATTAGATTATTTTTAGTGGGCTTCCAAGACTCATAACTTAATAATAATTGCGCTACATCTTTTTGACCATATAATAAAGCAAATTCCAATGAATTGATTTGTAGCTTATTTGGAGATACAAAAATAGATGCACCAATCATATGCGGATTTTTTTTTAATATCTCACTTAAAGCCTTAGTATCACCAATGGCACACGAAATTCTAAATCGTTCATTTAACGATATATTAGCATCCCAAGTAAAATCTGCATCTATTTGAGGTAAAGTGGTACATAGTTGTAAAATATATTTATATTTATCTTCAGAACCAAATAAAGATAATTGCTGCCAGCTATTATATAGTGCTCTTGTTAACCACATATTATTTTCATATAATAATATAGGTAACAAAATATAGAATAATGTCCTGTTATTAGCATCATCAAAAGGGTGAATACTTTCTAAAGTACAACAAATCCAAACAGCTATCCTTATAATATCAATCTTACTACTAGTTGTTTCTAAAATTTTATAATAACTTGTTAATAAACTTTTTACTACATCTATTTTAGGAGTGTCGTATATATAGCTAGTTTGAATATATATTCCATCAGATGCAATCTGAAAATTGTGCTTTAATATACAAGTTTTACCTACCCCCGATAAATTTTTGTGTAAATTTCCAGTGTCACACATAATATCTAAATTTTCTAGATATTTCTTAGCGGTAGCAATATTATTAGTATCGAAATGTTGCTTAGATATTCTATAGCTTTTAGTAACACTATCAAATTCATCTAGACAAATATCATCTTGTAAACTATTAGAGATTAAACTTTCTAATTGCTGCTTATTATACTGTACCCAATGACCACCATCATATACAAGATAAGAAATATAACCTATAGTTAACATATATAGAATTTGTATTTTATACTCATTGCTTACTTTAATAATCTGTGTTTTATTTTTTGTAATTTTTTTACCTCCTAAAATAGAATTTACATCTTGTAATTCTCTGAAAGTAACACTAGTATTTTTTTTGTTAATTCTATTATACAACATATAACTAAAAGCTCGCGCACATCTTTCTATGCTTCTATAGTTATAATCAAAAACAAATGGCCCTTTATTGTTTAAATTTAATTTATATGAATTAAAATCTTTATATAAAACATTACCATCAATAAATAAATTATGGATATCTAAGTAATCCTCTGCTTTATTAGATAAATTATTTATGTGTATGGATAGATTAATATATAAATTTAACTGCATATAATTTAGTGCGGTTACAAATATTTCAGAAGCAAAATAAACTTGATCTTCTGTAAAGGCATATTCAGAATTCTGTATTCTACGTATAGCATGCTTTATAATAGCTTTTTTATCATTAAAAGGTATAGTTGTTTTTTTCATGATTTTATATATTGCTTCAGAAAGTGGAATAAAAAATTTTTTCATATACATAGCTCCATCAGACATACCAAACTTACTATGACGTTGTTTATTTTGAAAACTATTAATATTTGTGTTTTTAAAACCATTTTCTAACAATAACTCTAATTCATCTACTGTTCTATTTACAAACTTCTCTTTATCTCTATTTTTATTAGAGATAAGAGTAGAATATTCTTTATCTAAAAGTGCTACATAGCGTTGATTAATATTTTTAGTTTCGTTATCAATTAAAGTTTCTTCTGGGGGGGGACAACATTTAGCAATGCAGCACGAACATTTATAAAAAACATTGTGGATTAAGCTAGTAAAATAAGCATTTATTCTCATAATGTTATATTCTTATTAATTATAAATATTAATATTTAGTTTTTACAATTTAATCATATATTGCTTAAATAAAAAAATATATTATTAATCGCTAAAATTTACTAAATATTTTTTGGGTAATATCATTTCCTCACTAACTATAAACAGCATGGTGAAAGCTTATCAGTTCAATATATCGCAAATAAAATGCAGGTTTTCAATAAATATACTTAAGGGTGTATAGAGTATAAAGTTTAGGCTTATATAGTTCCTTATTAATTCAGTATATAAAATAACAAAAAGATAACAGCTTATAAATTGACACATAAGTTTTTACTTCATAGGCTAACATAACTAGTAAATACCGTATATTGAATTAAATATTTTTCTGAAAAGTTACAACATCTTCAACTAAAAACTTTATACATGGTATTTTTAGTCATATCAACTTACAAATAAAAGGTGTGCGTATGTTGAAAAATTTTTTTAACCGTTCTTTCTCTGCTAAAATTATGCTCGTGATACTTTTAGGAGGACCTATAGGTTTTTTATTAAAGTATCTTACTAGTGTATATAACTTTGGTGTTCTGTCTAATTTATTTGATCTCGCATCTTTTGGTGCAGATTTATTCGTTAACGCCCTTAAAATGCTCGTTATTCCTGTAATTTTTGCCTCTATAGTAAATGCAACACTGTCTGTTACTGATGTAACGATTTTAGGCAGAGTATCAGCTAAAACAATAGGTATTTATTTAATTACCTCGTCAATTGCTTTCACTATTGGAATTATAGTGTCTAAAATAGTTAATTATAGCGTAAACAATAACATGGAAGATTCTTCATCTTATATCGCACCAAAAACCAAACCAATTCAAGAAATTTTTGCTTCTATTATTCCTTCTAATCCCATTGAAGCATTTATCACCGGTAATCTTGCTCAGGTAATAGTATTTGCATTATTTTTTGGTGTTGCTACATGTCTTGCTGCAAAAAAATCTAAACCAATAGTAGATATATTTAAGTCGTTAAATGCAGTAATTGTTAAGCTGGTAGAATGTGTTATGTTACTTGCACCTTATGGTGTTTTTTGCCTTATAATTAGCTCATTTAAAACTTTTGATCTTTCTGATATGGGTGAGTTATTGATTTATTTTTTATTGGTTATAGTTATCTTGATGTTTCAGATGCTTGTTACTTATAGTATAATTTTATGGGTATTTACTAGGTTAAATCCTGTGATATTTTTTAAAAAAATAAAAGCATTATTAGTACTTTCTTTTTCAACATCTTCAAGTACAGCCACTATTCCTATTAGTATGGATACTGTTTCTAAACGTTGTGGTGTTTCACGTAAAATTGCTGCCTTTACTATTCCCGTGGGTAGTACTATTAATATGGATGGCAATGCTATAATGCAAGGAGTTGCTACCATATTTATGTCTCACTTATATCATATACATTTAACTTTGCACGATTACCTATTAATTGTATTCTCATCTACATTTGCAGCTGTAGGAATATCAGGTATTCCTGGTGTTGGAATAGTAATGCTGTCTACGATATTTATTCCAGATGCTGGTCTAGCTTTACTCTTAAGTGTTGATGCCATTCTAGACATGGTAAAAACTTCTGTTAATGTAACTGGAGATTGTATGGTTTCTTGTGTTGTAGCCCACTCTGAAGGCGAGCTAGATCAGTCTATTTTTAACGACTCAAAAGTTGATTACAATCTTGCAAAAATAGACCTGCACAATATGAATAAAACAGAGTATGACTAAAAATATTTTTGGGAAAGTAAATATTAAAACAAGTAAACATATCTATTTTATACACTTAATGACGTTTATACTAATTACAATACGACTGTTTTGTGCTTGTTTATTTGAATTGCTTTCACTATAATGCAGTGCTTAGGTAGCTAGTCTACTACAAAACGTGGAAAATCTATTGCCAGATATTCAACTTATTAAGCCATAGACCAGTAACCAACTGTTTTAATTATAAAACTCGTTTTTTTAGACACTGGAAAAAGTTACAGATAGTTTAAATTTAGCTTTAAATTTGATTAAATGGAATATTAATCACATGATAAAATCCCCAATACCAAAGCATACAACAACTCAATCATCTGGTATTTATAATAACTACAATGCGGAATGTTCTTTACCTATACAAGGTGTAGAAACTAATAATAAACCACATAAAGGAAATATTAAACAGCTAAGGAAAGATATATTTTTTAAAGAGAATAGCACTAACTTAAAATCTCCTATAACTATAAAAGAAAAAATTTCTTCTATAAAAAATGATTTGGCAACTAGTTTTATTGATAATTTCTTAGCTAAAAACAGCGAAATATCTGAAACAAATTCTCCAACAGTTTTAAAAAAAATAATTAGTAGTGCATTAGGTTTAACAGAAACAGAAATGGTAGCAAATGCTAAAACTGAAAATATTTCACAAGACTTTAAAGATCAATTTATACAGCAAGCAATTATTGCAGTTTCAGAGGCAGAAATTACCAGAATATTAGCTGATGGTATACATAAACAATTTATAAGTAACCTTCTTGAGCCTAGTAAATCAAATTGGTTAACAACTTTTATTGATAATGATGAATTTAACTCTATTTTAGAAGAAGTAGATAAAGAAATATCTACTCCAATAAAAGACAAGCTAACTACAATATTAAATTTTAAAGATACATCATATTTACAAACAAAATATCTCAGTCGTATACAAGAAAAGATACATTTTGGAGTAGCTAACAGGTTAATGCCTGATAGAAAGGAAGTTTTGCAAGATAATGTTTTTGAAAATTTTAGTATATCAACCATTGATGGTATGTTTTCTTGGGGAATTGATAAAACCTTGCCGAAAGAAGATAATTATATTTCTTTACAATTAAATCATATAAAAAATATCGGGTTGAGGAATTTAATAGACCAAACAAGAAGCAATTCCTTTGATAATATCGAGATAAAAAACCAACAAATAGCTATAGCTCTTATTACTCAAACAATGAAGCAAACTAAAGATCCTGCAACGCTTGTAGATTTTTTAATTAGCAATGAAGCACAAATAATTCTTGCAGATGAAAACTCTATTCTTAAAGATACAATACAAAAGTTAACTGCAGAAAAATTAACAGACAAATCTTTTAAAGAAGGATTTATAGAGCAATGTAGTAAATTGTATTTTGATAAAAGCCATAATAAACTAAATTCACAACAAAGAGAGTGCTTGCTAAATACTCCCGTAGCAGAAGATTTATTAAAAAAACTATATGATAACGCAGTTTATCTTAATCAGGAAATAACTAAGATCGATTTATCTATTATAGATAATTTTTCTATTAAAACTTTAAAGCAGATACTTAATCCTGAAACTGCTGATCGTTTATTCTCATTAGCTAAAAAAGCCGGAAACTGTAGTTTAATGTATAAATTACTAAAATCTGAATGTTGCACTTCTAGTGATTTTTTTGAAAGTATAGCCATAGATAGTAGCTTTCTTTTAAATCAAGCCAGAAAAAAAGGTCATTTACCATTATTTACTTTATTGTTATCTATTCCTGAAATTCAAATAAAAGCATCGGATCTTCATTATGTAATTACATTAGATAATCAAGATGAAAACTTTGAATCATGTATGAAACATATAGAACAAAAGTTACAAACTTTACCTCAAGAACAACAGCTAGCACTTTTAGAGAAAAAAAATACTGAAGGAGACAGTGCTTTGTTAGTGGCATCTTGTGTTGGCAATCATAATGCAATTGAATTGTTTCTTAAGATAATTATAAATTTAGATTCAACACAGGCAGGCATAAATAAAAAATTCGAGCTAATGAATGCAAGAGGACTAGATGGTAGTCCAAGTTTATATATGCTATCGTTTTTTGGCTACGAAAATAGTCATAAGACTTTTGTTAAAACTATTTTATCATGTGATGAGTTTACAAATAACCAAAAAATAGAATTATTAAAAGCAAAGAATCATTATAGCACAGCTTTATATAATCTATGTGACAAGGGTTATACAAATCTTATTGATTTCTATGCTAAAGCTATTCTAACAGATGAAAATTTTTATCCTAAGGAAAAGTTTGAACTATTAAAGGGAGAATCTAGAAACGGAGCCTTAGCTTCATATGCAGCATTGAAAAAGGGGCATACAGCAACTTTTGAGGTCTTAATTAGCAATATTTTAAAATATAATACTTTCACAGCTGAAGAAAAAATTGAGCTCTTAGAAGCAAAAAATCATAAAGGGTTTCTAGGTTTTCATTTAACATTTAATTTTGGTCACGCAGAAATTGTTGATCTTTATACTAGATCTGTTATGAATACTAATAATCTTACTCATGAACAAAAATTCAAGCTATTACAAAGCAAAAATGTTTATGGCACCTCAGCCTTATATGCTGGATATTATAAAAACAAAGAAGATACTCATGAAGTAGCTACTAACAAAGCAAATGCTGTTGGTTCCTTTCTTACAAATATTTTAGCGCATAATAATTTAACAGTAGAAGAAAAAAAAGATCTTGTGATAGCACAAAATAATAATGTTTCTTCAGGGTTACGTATAGCCTTTTTACAAGGAAGCGAGGAGGTTATTAGCACTGTTACCAGTTTGATTTTATCATGTGATGATTTTAACCTTAAACAAAAATTTGAAATACTAAAAGCAATAGATAACTCTGGAACTCCTGGTTTGTATGGCTCATTTTGTAATCAACATACAAATACTGTGTGTCAGTTTACTAAAAGAGTATTAGAATACAATACTTATAATACACTTGAAGAAAAACATTTGTTATCAAACCAAAAACTTGAGCTGTTACAAGCAAAAGATAACGATGGGATTCCTGGATTGCTAGTATCATTTGCTACTGGTGATACAGATACTGTACTTGACTTTACTAAAATAATTTTAGAAAATAATGATTTTAATAATCCGCAAAAAATTAATCTATTACGGGCAAAAGATAGTAGTGGAAACTCTGGATTATCAACAGCTCAAGAAAACGGACATCAAGGAACCATTGATGCTTTTAAAGCTTTGGTAGCAGAATATAATTGTTTTACTACTGGAGAGCAAAATCAATTACTTAAATTAACTAAAGATAAAACTTACAAGTGGTACCATAAACGCCGTAGAGATTCTGTGGCACCTATGTAAATTATTTGTAAAAATGGGATTTTATAATTACATAATAGTTTTTTAAAGTCCCTTTAAATAAAAGTAATATTGATACCCTCTGCATAAAAACAAAAATATAATCTTTTTCAGCTCCACATATTTTAATATTTTTGGTCTCTCTAGTAGAACTAGCTTGAAGTTTTATCACCTATATGTAGTATATCTTTTAATTTCGTAGCAGCTCTAAAACTAATTTCTATTCTTTGAGTAGTTAGGTTCCAATGCTCAACAAAAGGATCATATTTGTTCTCTAATTCTTGTTGTATATTTTTTTGTAAAAGCTCAGCTTTTTTCTCTGATTTTTCTATTATAATTTTTATCCTTTCACCATCTATAACAGCTTTTGAAATAGCAAACGTACCATCTTTATTAAATTTATTATTTATAAGGTTAGTTATATCTATGCTTAAATACTTTAACTGGTGAAATCTTGGGTATGTCTTCACATTTAAACTCAAGATTACCATTCAATGAATACACAGCAGTAACACAATCATCAGAAGTAAAATGTGTTGGTATTCCGTTTCGCATCAAAACATTTGAGCTAGTGAATAAACATTTTGTATTTCTATCTTTAATTAAATATTGAGCTATTTTACCATCTTTAGTGTTAATTATATATTTCTCTATAATTAATTTTGAGTATGGTTGTGCTGTAGGAGGTATTAAATTCATAACTTGTTTAATAGTAGGATGTTGTTGACAACAAGCTTCAATCTCTTCCTCTGTAGTATAAACTTCGTTAGGAGTTAAATTTATATCAAAAGTATATTTGTCACAGTTATCTATTGTACTAGTATGATTAAATGCTTTTTTAGTATTAGGTGTAGAAATTGAATTATTATTAAGACTTAGTTTTTTTTGCACTGGAACAGTGTAGGTGCTATATTTTGCGGTGCCATCCGTTACAAGGAATTTTTCATCTTTTATTATCGTTTCGATTATTTTTTGATCTCCTTCTGTTATAGCCATATATCCTGGTTTATCAAATTTAAATTGCTTAGGCATAGAAGTAGATACGAATGAAAACATCATGCTTACAACAGCAATTTCAGTTCCTTCTTCATCAAATTTAGCCTTAATTTTCTGAGTTATTCTTAATATCTCTGCTGGGTTTAGTCCAAGTTTCGATAATTTTTGTGCATTTATAGATACTCCTAATACTGCTTCAATTTTTTCTTTTAATGTGTTAATACTACTATCAATTTTTACTTGAGGTATGCTAATATTTACCTTTTGTGTATAAGAGTTTCTAGCCATTTCAATAAGATTATCTATAATTGAAGGATTTAAATCTTCAACGGTTTGACCTGATTGATTTTGAGGTACTATGGCAACAAATTGCATTTCATTGCCATTTTCTGGTGTGAACTTTTTAAGAATAATATTGAACCCGTAGCCACTAGCAAAAGCAATACTTTCAGTTAAATGCATCATATTAACATTTGTAATAATTTTGCCATTAGTGCATTTAAATTCTTGAGCTTTAGTTAGATTTTTATCAAAAGGCTTCTCCCATACTCCTTTAAAATCAATAACATTGCCCATAGCAAACATAATGCTTTGTCGCTCTTGAGGAGAGAAATTATCAAACATATTGGTGATTTTACCACTAGTTTTTTGAGTTATATACTCATCAATAGTATCAGCTACATTTTTTGTGTTAGTCGGTTCGCATTGTTCAACAGCGTATAGATCTAATAATTGTTTTTTTAACTCTGGATCTTTAAATTGATAATATGATGAAAGAAAATTTGCCGCACCAGTGTTACTATTGTTAGTAAAAGGATGTTTTACAGTATATTCTACTATTTCATTATGAATTTGCGCTTCTAGCTCTGGAGTCAATTCGCCTGGAGCAAGACTAAGCATTTTTTCTTTATCGGCGGTATTATCCATTGATAGTATTATCATACCTGCTAATGTAGTTAAACTTGTAGCAGAAATTGCCTGACTGCTATCATCTTGTATTAAACTTAATGACAGTTTATTAGTTAAATTTTTAACAATTGTAGATGCATTGCTTAATTGCCCATTAAAATTTGTTACACTCTCTATAGCACCACTAGCTAAAACTGATCCAATATTATTTGAAATCATTGTATACCTTATAATAATTATTAATCAATATTTTTAATTAAAATAATTTTATATAATTCAATTAAATTTTACAGTAAAATATTCTGCTTTTATTATATTATTTGAATATAATACAGATTAACACTTCACTTTATAAGATGAAACCCTTAAATTAAAAAAAGAAGTAAAATATTTATTAAACCACTATGGTATTATATCATTTATATTAGTTTGTTATCAAAACAACTATTAAACTACTTTTTTCAGAAACCATTAAAAAATAATTCTAGATTAAAGGTAATATAAATGAAAGCATTCTTAATAGTACCATTATTAGCTATGAAACTATTATCACCTTCCGCAGGTTATTATAGTTAGGATTCTTCTTTAGTAAATGCTTCTTGCATTGCAGATGATAGAACATATTTACATTTAAATGCAACTATAATCAATAACATGTTAACAGTTATTAGTAAAGATAGTAGAAAAAGAATAAATAAAACTAACGACAATAATCGGTGTGGTTTAAAAATAATACGTAACACTAACGCAAACAATTTTAAGGTTAAATATGGTATATTTTCTAATGCAGACTGTACTGGTCATTCTGGATATGATATAATTTGTGCTAATCCTGAGGGTGGATTTGTTTATTCTTGTCGTCGTGCATTAAAATGTTGTGATTCGGAAAGTAATTTTTGTTTAAATAACTTTAGATTGAAAAGAAGAGTAATAACCAAGAGCAATCTGTGGTTAGTCTAAAGTATTTATTAATAACAGTATATTTAAATATATTGTATTTATTATCAAATTAAGAAGTTTTATAAATAATAGCTAAATTAATAAAACTATACAACATAGAATAAATAATAGATAGTGCAATAATTTTATAAAATTATATATTAAAACTGACTAATAATTACAATTGAAAATAAATGTATTATTATTCAGCAAAATAAATGTGTTGATACTTTGAGATAATAAAAATAAAATTACACTATTTTTAGTAGTTTTTTTAATGCCGTAGCAGCTCCAAAACTGATTTCTATACTTTGAGTAGTTAGGTTCCAATGCACAACAAAAGGATCATATTCGTTCTTTAATTCTTGTTGTATATTTGTTTGTAAAAGCTTAGCTTTTTGCTCTGATTTTTCTATTATAATTTTTATCCTTTTACCATCTATAACAGCTTTTGAAATAGCAAACGTACCATCTTTATTAAATTTATTATTTATAAGGTTAGTTATATCTATGCTTAAATACTTTAACTGGTGAAATCTTGGGTATGTCTTCACATTTAAACTCAAGATTACCATTCAATGAATACACAGCAGTAACACAATCATCAGAAGTAAAATGTGTTGGTATTCCGTTTCGCATCAAAACATTTGAGCTAGTGAATAAACATTTTGTATTTCTATCTTTAATTAAATATTGAGCTATTTTACCATCTTTAGTGTTAATTATATATTTCTCTATAATTAATTTTGAGTATGGTTGTGCTGTAGGAGGTATTAAATTCATAACTTGTTTAATAGTAGGATGTTGTTGACAACAAGCTTCAATCTCTTCCTCTGTAGTATAAACTTCGTTAGGAGTTAAATTTATATCAAAAGTATATTTGTCACAGTTATCTATTGTACTAGTATGATTAAATGCTTTTTTAGTATTAGGTGTAGAAGTTGAATTATTATTAAGACTTAGTTTTTTTTGCACTGGAACAGTGTAGGGACTATATTGTGCAGTTCCATCAGTTACAAGGAATTTTCCATCTTTTATTATCATTTCGATTATTTTTTGATTTCCTTCTGTTATACCCATATATCCTGATTTATCAAATTCCAATTTCTTAGGCATAGAAGCAGATCTTGATGAAGACATCATACTTACAACAGCAAGTTTAGCTCCTTGTTCATTAAATTCAGCCTTAATTTTCTGAGTTATACCTAATATCTCTGCTGGGTTTAGCCCAAGTTTCGATAATTTTTGTGCATCTATAGATACTCCTAATGTTGCTTCAATTTTTCCTTTTAATGTGTTAATACTACTATCAATTTTTATCTGAGGTATAGTAATATTTACCTTTTGTTTATAAGAGTTTCGAGCTATTTCAATAAGACTATCTATAATTAAAGGAGTTAACTTTTCAACGGTTTGATCTGATTGATTTTGAGGCACTATGGCAACAAATTGCATTTTATTGCCACTTTCTGATATAAAATCTTTAAGAATAATATTGAATCCGTAGCCACTAGCAAAAGCAATATTTTCAGTTAAATGCATCATATTAACATTTGTAATAATTTTGCCATCAGCACATTGAAACTTTTGAGCTTTAGTTAGGTTTTTATCAAAAGACTTCTCCCATACTCCTTTAAAATCAATAACATTGCCCATAGCAAACATAACTTCTTTTCGTCCTTCAGAAGATAGATGATCAAACATGTTAGTGATTTTACTATTAGTTTTTTGAGTTATATACTCATCAATAGTATCAGCTACATTTTTTGCGCTAGTCGGTTCGCATTGTTCAACAGCGTATAGATCTAATAATTGTTTTTTTAGCTCTGGGTCTTTAAATTGATAATATGATGAAATAAAATTTGCTGCACCAGTGTTACTATTGTTAGTAAAAGGATGTTTTACAGTATATTCTGCTATTTCTTTATGAATTTGTACTTCTAGCTCCGGAGTTAGTTCGCCTGGAGCAAGACCAAGCATTTTTTCTTTGTCGGCAATATTATCTATTGATAGTATTATCATACCTGCTAATGTAGTTAAACTTGTAGCAGAAATTGCTTGACTGCTATCATCTTGTATTAAACTTAATGATAGTTTATTAGTTAAATTTTTAACAATTGTAGATTCATAACCGTGTAACTGATTATTATAATTTGTTATGTTTTCAGTAGTAGCATTAGTTAAAGGATGTTTAATATTACTTGTAATCATTATGTCCCTCTTATATTATTAGTTAATATTTTTTAATTAAAATTATTTTATATGACATTTATTAGATATAATTATTCTGATAAAGTTCAATTAGGTTTAATTTTCTACAGTGTAATATCTTGCCGATTTATATGTTTTATTCAGCAAACTATAACTTAACACTTTACTTTGTAAGATGAAACCCTTAAATTAAATAAAGAAGTAAAATATTTGTATCTCATACGAATAAAAATATAAATGATATCGTTAGTATTTTGCAAATTAAGTACTAATGAAATGAATAAAGATTAAAAATATGACTTTAACTTACTAATATTATTAAAAGGCAACTAAAAATTACTATGGATACAAAATTAGTTAATAGAAAGTTATTCGATGAAGTTATGGTTCCTAATTATAACCCTCAAGACATAATACCTGTAACAGGAAAAGGTTCGAAATTATGGGATCAACAAGGAAATGAATTTATTGATTTTGCTGGCGGAATTGCGGTAAATGCACTTGGACACTGCCATCCACATATGACCAAAGCTATACAACAACAATCAGAAAAACTATGGCACTTAAGCAATGTTTATACCAATGAACCAGCATTAACTTTAGCTCAACAACTAATACAAAACACTTTTGCTGAAAAAGTATTTTTTTGTAACTCAGGTTCAGAAGCTAATGAAGCAGCTTTTAAGTTAGCACGTAAGTATTCATTTGATAACTTTGGTCCACAAAAGCATGAAATTATATCTTTCAACAAATCTTTTCATGGTAGAACTTTATTTACTGTTACTGTAGGTGGTCAAGAAAAATATCGTGAAGGCTTTAAGCCTACTCCAGCTGGTGTAAACTATGCTACATATAATGATTTAGAATCAGTAAAAAAATTAATATCAAACAACACTTGTGCTGTAGTAGTAGAACCTATACAAGGCGAAGGAGGCGTTATTCCTGCGGCAGAAGGTTTTTTAGAAGGGTTACGCAAACTTTGTGATAAGCACCAGGCGTTACTAGTTTTTGATGAAGTACAATCTGGGGTATACCGAACAGGAAAAATGTACGCATATATGCATACGTCAATAGCTCCAGATATTCTAACTAGCGCTAAAGCCTTAGGCGGTGGTTTTCCTATAGGTGCAATGCTAACGTCCTCTAAAATAGCTAAAAGTTTTGGCTTTGGTACTCATGGTAGTACTTATGGTGGCAACCCTCTAGCTTGCGCGGTATCAAACAGCGTATT
Source organism: Candidatus Gorgonimonas eunicellae (assembly GCA_929200395.1). Lineage (GTDB taxonomy): Bacteria > Pseudomonadota > Gammaproteobacteria > Pseudomonadales > Endozoicomonadaceae > CAKMZJ01. The sequence continues at coordinate 16,376 of CAKMZJ010000043.1, forward strand.
AGATACCTTAAATAACAAAGAAATAATAAATAATATAGCTAACAAGCATAATTTATTTATTAATAAATTAAAAGAGATAAACAAAAAATATAATATCTTTAATGATATTCGTGGCCAAGGATTATTAATAGGCTGTGAATTAATAGAAAAATATCAAGGAAAAGCTAAATCATTTGTAAACGCTGCAAAAGACCAAGGCGTATTATTACTTGTTGCTGGTCCTAATGTATTACGTTTTACTCCTTCACTTATAATACCAGATGAAGATATTATTAAAGGACTAACAAAGCTTGAACAAGCTATTACAAGTATAGTAGGTGCATAATTATATGATTTTTGATAATTTTACTAAAATAACTTCATTGCTATCTAATCTTGATAATAACAAACAGTTGATGACAGATCAGCTAATAAGTCTTGCAGAAATAAATTCAGGCAGTTTTAATGTTAATGGGGTAAACAAAGTTGTAGATAAATTATCTTATTTGTTTAAGCCATTAGGAGGAGAGCAACAAGTAATCGAACTTGATCCGTATAAAATAATTGATAAGAATGGACATAAAATTTCGCGTCCTATAGGTAACGCATTAACCATAAGTAAACGAGCAGACGCCCCTTTTCAGGTTTTTTTATGTGCTCATTTAGATACAGTGTTTCCTGAAGATAGCCATTTTCAATCAGTTAAATGGCTCGATGAAGACACCTTAAATGGTCCAGGAGTCGCTGATTTAAAAGGAGGCATAATTATAATGTTGCATGCCTTGCAAACATTAGAAAATAGTCCACTAAAAGATTATATTGGCTGGCAAGTGTTATTTAATCCAGATGAAGAAATAGGCTCTTTAAGTTCAAATAAATTATTAAAACAAGCCGCTAAACGAGCTAATGTAGGCATGATTTATGAACCAAGCTTTCCTAATGGCGATTTAGCAGGTCAACGTAAAGGAAGCGGTAATTTTACTATATTATGTCATGGGAAATCAGCCCATGCAGGCAGAGAACTAGAGCTAGGAAGAAACGCAATACTTGCTACTAACAAACTAGCTTTGGCAATTGATAAACTAAATAACCTCGATGGTATTTCTGCTAATGTAGCCAATATTAATGCTGATTTTCCGCTGAACATAGTTCCAGATTTTTGTTATTTAGCTTTTAATGTTCGAGTAGAAACTACAGAAAATATGAGCTTAGTAACAGAAAAGCTAAACCAAATTATCGAAGCAACCACTACAGAAGGCATAAGTTTTGAATTACAAGGTGGTTTTACACGTCCGCCTAAAGTTTTATCAGCTGGCAATAAAAAACTGCTAGATTTAGTTAAAAAAATAGGAAGTTCTTTAGGTCTTAACTTTAATATTACCGCAACAGGTGGTTGTTGTGATGGTAATAATATAGCAAGTTATGGAGTACCAAATATTGATTCTTTAGGGGTTCATGGAGGAAATATCCATACAGATAAAGAATATGCTCATATTTCAAGTTTGGTTCCACGAGCAAAAATGAGTGCAGGATTATTACTAGCTTTTGCCTATTCTATCAAGCACAAGCATAATCTAGATTGGTTACATAAAGATACATAGGCATTATCGCAATGTAACTCCTTAATTAACTTTTTTTATTT
>CAKMZJ010000044.1 GCA_929200395.1 Candidatus Gorgonimonas eunicellae
CTGAAAAGATGTATATTCAGGTAAAAGGTGTATAACCTGCGAAACACTGCCTTGGCTAAAAACTTATAATCTCTTGCTGAAAACTTGCATTTCCAACTGCCACGTGTATATAGCTATTTATTATAAGATTAGCTATTTCGGCGGCACCGGTTATAGTTGGTTCGGGGATAATATACTGTGCCTTGCGGTGACTTTCGTCAAAGTAAGATAAATCGATAAGATCATCATAGTATTCTGTTTTTAGGTTGTTTAGATAAAGCCATTTAAATATATATCTACATGTATTAATTGCATAACAAGTTATCAAACCTGCTTTATTAGTCATAGTATAAGGAATAATATAAATAACTTTTTTTGCTCCTAAGTTTTTATATGAAGTTCCAATTTTTTTAATATTATTAATAATAGTAACAGGATACTCAGAGTTTAATACTAAATCATTACCACCTATACTTATAAAAACATAGCTATCTTTTATATCAGATTTTATATTTACTTGAGCAATATTTATTGCGTTATCTATGTTACAATATTTAGGCAAACGTGCAGAATTATCTTTTGTAGAATCATAAGCTACACCATTTCTTTTCCTTCTTTCTATATAACTTTCAAAAAAAATACTATTCTTATTAGGTATATTTATTTTTCCATCTCCTTCTAGGGCTTTAACTATTGCTGATGCGGTTGCTTCTTCCACTGATCTGTCGTCTATTAATACGTATGTTCCATTTTTATACTGTATATTATCTATACTATTAAGTATTTTAACTAGGCATTGTCCAGTAGTATTATTATTGACTCCATTCCAATAAGCATTATCTAAAATAGAATCACCAACTAAAACGATGCGATCTATTGTATAAGCATGATCGGTATATAGAAGTATAAAAAACATCTGAAAAAAAAGTAAAAATTGTATTTTAATATTAAGCATTATTATTTTATTTTGTAGAATATTTAAAAATATATTATTATTTAGTTTTTAAGCTTTATATCTTCTAACTATTTATTATAGTTTTCATCTGTATAAATTACAAATTCGTAGTTATTGAGTACAGTTATTTATTAATTTCCTTATATTATTGCACTGTTTCTAGCAAATTACAAGTTTTTATTATAAAATAATATACGATCTTACATAATACAAAAATTTATTGTAAACTCGCAAAATAAAATACAAAATCATAAAACTAGGATGTAACTTTGCAAATAATGTCATAGCTACTATTTTTTAAGCATATTAAAAGAGGACGATAGTGTATTTAAACAACATTTTTATCTATGTAGTAATTGCAATTATATTAAGTACTGGTATATATTCGATAACATTTCTTGATATAACTAAAGAATTTTTAACAAAAAAAAATATTGAAAATTCGCATAGTAATCAGCCCAATTTTTTATTAATTAATGCGAAATTAATAGAATTTAATAATAGTGGCTCTACAGATTATTGTTTAGAAACAGCTAAAATGCAACAATATGCTGATAGCAGCATAATATATTTAGATACAATCAAATTTTATGATTATAATGATCGTAAATCACATTTAGTTACAAAAATTAGTTCAAATTTTGGCAAATTAGATATAGATAAAAAATTATTAATTTTAACTAAAAATATTGAATTATCTCAAATAGGCAATAGTTATCTAAATGGATTAAAGATATATACTAACAGTTTAACCATTAATTATCATGATAAAGTTATATATAATGATGCCCCGATTAATATGATATACAAAAATAATAATATAACGGCAAAGGGGGTTAATATTAATTATTTAGATGGCTGCTTAGCATTTAAACATAAAGTGAAAACCACTTATTCACCTCATAAGTGAATGTGTATTTTATAGATAGATTTTTATGTCAGCAAGATAACATATAATGAATATAGATTACCAGCAAATTACATATTGTATTATTTTATTTATTTTAATCATATTTGCTTTAAATATAGTTTATTGTACCTATAAACAGGGTATTGGACCAACTCCTTCTTCTAGAAAAGTAAAAAAATATTTATCTAGAATTCTACCAGATAAGGTAAATGGCGACATAGTTGAACTAGGATGTGGCTGGGGTGGCTTAATACCTTTACTGAAAAAAAAGTATCCTAAGTATAAAATATATGCATATGAACAAACAATATTGCCTTTTATTTGTTCATATTTATTTCATGGTGGATACGTGATACGCAAAGATTTTTTTAATGTTAACTTAGATAGTGCTGGTTTGATTGTTTGCTATTTATGTAGAAAAGAAATGGAAAAAATAGCCATTGATGTTTTTCCATATTTACAAGAAAACTGTTGGCTAGTAACTCATACATTTGAATTACCAGGCTATTCTCCAGAATTAAAAATATTTGCTGATGATCTTTATAAAACTCCTATATATCTTTATAAAAAATGTAAAGCTACATTTTAGTTCTTGCTCCGTGATTACGAGTATCTCAGGGTAGAGTTAGGTGTCTATCTTGTCGCAAGCTAGGATATCACCTTCTACTTGAAGAGACATTAACGCACTGAAAATATCTTATCAACAGATACAGTAATTAACAAGGTGCGTAACTTTAGTTAAATAATATAAAAAGTAACTATTATAAATAAACAGTATTAAACATGTCCAAATCAAGTTATCAAGTAAACAATAACTTTAATGTTATAACTAATAGTGAAAATATAGAGGAATATAAAGAAAATTCTAATGTTGCAAAATATATAGAATCTGATGATACAAGTCATAAAGAAAATATACTGCAAAATAAACGAATAAACAAACGTAATATAAACCTTTCATCAAAACAACCAAAAGCTAAAACAAAATCAACTTCTACAATTAGTAAAAATCATGAAGATAAAAAAGCTTTGATAGAAGGTGCTGCTAATTTTCCTCCTATAGCTGATGCTATTCGCCAAGAGCAAATATGGAAAGAATTACGAAAAGACTTTTACCCAGACATTGGTGCAACACCTGAAGAAGAAAAAGCTATTTTTTTAGATTCATTAGATAAAGTAACTAAAGGATTAGAAGGGCAAGAAAAATCTAAAGCAGTTTTACTACATGTTTTAGAAAGATTTAAAGTAACTGGATTTACTTATAGATTAGATAAAGATACTGAAGGAGTGCATGATGTCGCGTCTTCAGTAGCAGAAACTTTAGCAGATAAAGGACAGGGGATAGATTGCGAAGATTTTTCTATTATAGCTGACTTTTGGATGAAAGCTGCTATAGAAAAAGGATATTTACCTGAAGGTAGCAAGTCTTATATGCTTTATGGACAGAAGCATGCTGTTGCAGTCTATCAATCTCCAGAAGGAGATTCATATATTATGGATGGTACCATGGGTTGTGAAAGGCTATTAACTTATAACCAGTATCGTGAAGTTTCTGATTATTTAGCTTTATTAGAAGGTGAGTATAAATATGCTCCTTACGAGAAACATAAGAATAAACTTGTTCGCTGGGTTTCAAAAGAAAGATTACAACATGAAAGTGACTCACCATTAGATAAAAGTATTTCTAATATGGATCTTAAAAAAAAGATTTATGCCAGGCATGGCGTTGCTCCTGATCCTTCAAGTCCCGCCCAAAGTATACATGATTATTACGATTCACTATTACAATATACTCACATAGAATTTTCTGAAAATAAATTTGAATATACTATAGCAAACCCTATGGCTGTATTGCCAAATGCCGGATCAGCTATTGCAGAAGGCACGGTAGCTACTGCTTTTGCATTATATAAGCGCCATAAAATTAACCGCCGTCGGAATAATATAATTGCTGCTTATAATGTAAAAACTACAGTAGAAAAACATCAAACAGCATATACAAATAAAACAATGAATTTTGCTCAATTTAAAAACTTTAGTCATGTAAGTTTTTTGGTTGATAATAATGATAATAAACAAATAATACCATTGGCACAAATTTTAACTTGTCATAAAAGTTATCAAACTAAAGATAGTCTTAGTACGTTAGTTGAAAATTTAATTAAAATTTTCCCTAATGATACAGATTTAAACAACTTAGAAAAAGATATAACAGAAGAAAATATTGCTAATCCTAAAAAATTATTAACTATTAAAGAAAAGCTAAAAAAATATGGAATAGCAATTGAACATCAAAAACTTGGATCGTTAAAACAACAAATAGGAGATAAATTTAGAAAACAAAAAAATGAAAAATCACAAGCCTGTATGCATAAAATAGTTATCGATAAAAAAATATTCTATAAACAACTTAAAAGTATGAATAAATTACCAAAAGCACAAGTTATCGTTGATATTGTAAACAACAATAATGACACTATTAATACATTACATAAACTTAAAAATTATGATAACTGGAAATTAAATTTCTTAACAAAAGATAGTGCAATTAAGATAAGCGCAGCAACAACTGGTTTTATTCCTATTATTCCTGTAGATGAGCTTTTAAGATCTGGTGCTTATCATTTAGAAGAAAAGTATCGTATGCGTAATAAAGCTAATATTCAATATCGAATCAAAGCTAGCTTGAATATTCTGGAACAGCAAAAAGCAGAGTTTACTGATGAAGAGCATGAAAACTTATTGTCTCATCTTAATAATGTACAAAAAGTAAAGACTAGACATATTGAATTAAAAGAAAATAAAGTTAGAATAATGCAAGCTATTCATATCGCAGCAGCGGTTGCGACTCCAGTAACGGATGTTGCTGGACCTATGGCTACTGGTGCACGTAGTGCTGCTAAAGGAGTTGCTAAGGTTGCAAATTCTGTTTACTCTATGGTACTTAGGTATCAGGGTGATAAAAAACAAAAGCAACAGCAGGCTTTTAATACTCCTATTGATGTTTATAAGTTATATAAAAATTTGTATATTGCAGCTAAAGAAAATAATAATATAAAAAAACAAAATGCTATATTAAAGCTAGTAAGTGAATCTTTTGATCTTGAGCTAGATGAATTTGAAGCTTTAGCTAATACTTCTGTAATTGAAAATAAACAATTCAAACTTAGCTTTTCTCGGCCTGCGGGTTATCAAGCACGAGTTCCATATTATCTGGATCAAACTAAAGATATAGATGAAACTAAATTATAATTTTTATCTGCTACGTGTATATGACGTGTATATATTTATTTGACATAGTGATTATTTATAGATATCTTTTTTTTAATTATAGAAATAATAAAAAGAGAAAAATATCTTATGAAAAAAAAATATTATATTATAAGTTGCATTTTGTTTTCTTTAAATTTATCTCAAACAACAGTAGCGTTACAGTACAAATATAGTTTAATAAAAAAAAATACACAAGATATTTTAGTCGATGAAAAAAATAATAAAGAATCATTAGTTAAAACTACAACTTTAAACGATAATAACAATAGAATTATGGGGGTCGATTTAATTTCAATAGCATGTAGTAAAGCTGATTTATCTTTATTTTTAGATGAGTATAATAAAAATAAAAGCATTATTAATAAGATGTTTGCTGATATTCAGGGAGATAAATATCCTTTAATTTTTTTTGCTGTTTATGGTGGAAATAGTAAAATAGTTGAAATTCTTATTGAAAATGGAGTAGATGTAAACACTTTAGCTAAAAATAAGCAATCACTACTTAGCATAGCTACTAAAAAAGGATACTACGAAGTTGCTAAAATTTTAATTGAACATGGTGCAAATATAGAAAGTAAAAGTAAAAATAAAAAACAATCAACACCTATTGTGTATGCTGCTGGTTATGGGTATTATGATATTGCTAAACTTTTAATTGAACATGGTGCAAATATAGAAAGTAAAAATAAATATCAAGATCAAGTAACACCTATTATGTATGCTGCTGGTTATGGGAATTATAATATTGCTGAACTTTTAATTGAACATGGTGCAAATATAGAAAGTAAAAATAAATATCAATCAACACCTATTATGTATGCTGCTGATTATGGGAATTATAATATTACTAAACTTTTAATTGAACATGGTGCAAATATAGAAAGTAAAAATAAATATGGTTTCACACCGCTTATGCTTGCTAATAAAATGGGATGCTATGATATTGCTAAACTTTTAATTGAACATGGTGCAAATATAGAGAGTAAAAATAAATATGGTTCCACACCGCTTATGTTTGCTAGTAAAATGGGATGCTATGATATTGCTAAACTTTTAATTGAACATGGTGCAAATATAGAAAGTAAAGATCAATATGGTTATACACCGCTTATGATTGCTAGTAAAATGGGACGCTATGATTTTGCTAAACTTTTAATTGAACATGGTGCAAATGTACATCATAGATGTAATTTTAGATTAACATCGCTTATGTATGCTGCTAGAGAAGGGCATGATGAAATAATTTCATTGTTAATCAGTAATGGTGCTAATTTAAAACACAGAAGCCTATTTTGTAGAACAGCTTTTATTGAAGCAGCTTTTTTTGCACCATCAGTAACAACTATGCAGACATTGATAGATCATGGTGCTAATTTAAAAATAAATCCAATAGCTAGAATTAGAATAAGCAGTGATAAAAAAAGAGTTCTAAAAAAAGCACGTAAATTACAAAAAAAAGGTATGCTTTCTACTATAAATTGATATATTTTAGGTTGAAAATTAGTTTTTTCTATGGTCAATATTACGGACAATTGTTTAGCTTCCGCACCATAAACCATCGCCCTTTAGGGTGGTGTAGTTCACTTAAGCCTTCTCTAAATATTACTAACTCGATTATGAATTTTATTAAGCAATATTTTATTAAAAGTCTATATTTTTATTTTATAGAGCTTAATTCATGAACATAATTAATCTATTGTTTAGGATTTTTTATTGCTAAGTTTTTAGCCAAGGCAGTGTTTCGCAGGATAAAAGCTTAGAATCCTTGCCCTCTGGGGCTATTAAAAAAATCTACTTCATCGTTAAAACACTTTGAAATGCACTTGCATTCCTGTGCTATTTTGCCTTGAATTACATCATTTTACTTAGCCCTGAAACCTAGCATTTATATCTGCTACCTGTATATATAATAAAAAAAACAAGAATATTGCACATTAATAATAAGCGTAATATAATATGTCTCAAATATAAGAAGAATATATAATCACTTATAAAAAAGTTGTAGGTTATCATTATTATTACGAATTATGTTAGTTATAAATAAGTTAGAGTATATTTCTTTACGAGCTTTAATTACAGAAAAAACATATCTTCAAGTTGATGCTGTATATTTACGATAATAAAATTATCTATAACAAATGGAAACGATAAGATATTTTTATTAATAGTAATTGAATAATTCGCATGTTAAGGCTTTATTAACAATTAAATATCTACGTTCATATACACATATTCAATATAGGGTAACCAGCTAAAAACTGAAATTAATATTCGATAATTATCTACAAATAAAAACCTGTTTACAGAAAAATAAGTAGGAGAACATGATCTTTTATGTCAAAAATAAAATTTATTTTTTACTATAGTCTATTTTTTTTATTATTCAGCTATAATGCTTTTGCAACTAGTAACTTAGCTTTAAACAATGAACATATAAATAACAAATTTAGTCAAAATCAAAACTTAAATCTTTATCATGATTATAAAAATAATAGTTATAGCCATCAAGATATTAAGCTAAAAAGCATGAGCGTAGCTACTAAATATATAGACTGGGATAAATATGATATTCCCAATACAAAACCTGTAACGGGCGATGCTAAACCGAGTATAGAGTACAATGAAACTGATCATGACTGGTTGTCATCTGTATGGGGGAAACCTTTTAGTAACACAGCATATTTTGGTATGTGGACTAGACATTATCAACAGCACGAAAATCATACAAAAAGTAATAAGTTGTTAGCTGTATGCTATAAAGGCTATTATCTTGGTAGTTTTATTAATAGTCATGGTGATAGAACTTATTCTTTAGGAGTGCAAAGAAGTTTATACAATGACACCTTTTCTATTTTTGAAGTTGAAGCAGGATATAGAGCAGGTATGCTGTATGGTTATAAAAGATATTTACGATTGTTTGGTACTAGTTTTTTTCCGTTAGTTCAATTAGTAGCTGATATAAGTCTAGGAAATTTTGTAACTCAGGTTTCATGGTCTTGGATAGTTTTTACTATAGGGTTTGGTTATAAGTTTTAACTAAATTTATTGTAAAATAATTGCTATATATAAATTTTACGCCTATTATAAATAATATACACCTAATAAATGAAGATGTATGTTTTCAGAATACACTATCTATTTGTTGAAGTAGCATATATTAAGGGTGGGTTTAGAGATGACAAACAAACAAAACCAAGCACATGATGAAGCACTAAAAGATAGTAAAGTAGATGCAATTGCTGCTATCGTTTTAATAATAACAACAGTAATGATTGCAGTTCACTGGGTGAGTAGTCAATAAAACATTATAGATTTTAATCTAACTGTGCTTTTTTATTAACTATTGAAGTAACGCAAGAATCTGACCAAATATTTATCGCGCTCTCAAGCATATCGACTAAAGCATATAATGGTAAGAACATTACTAAAACTTCTAGCTTTACTCCCATAGCTGCTAAAAATGAACTAGCAAGCATATAGCATCCCATGGGCACGCCAGCATTACCTATAGCTGCTATAGTTGCTATGAATATCCATGATATCATCGAATAAACAGAAAAATTAACACCATTAATTTCTGATATAAACAATACTGTAATTAATATAAAGGCAGCACAAGCATTCATATTTATAGTTATGCATAATGGTAGGCTAAACCTAGAAATTTTAGGGTTTATACCTGCCTTTTTTTCTGCGCAGTCTATTGTAGCTGCTAGTGCAGATGCAGATGATTTAGCAAAAAAAGCTATTACCATTGCTGGAAAAAATGCTTTGAAATTTTTTATGGGAGAAATTTTATGTAGTTTTAATAATATAGGTAATACGATAACAGCTTGAATGCAATTTGCTGCTAATATACAACTAAGATATTTTAATAAACTATTAAGGAAATAACTATTTTGTTTCATATCTTGTACAAATAATACTGAAAAAGCAAAAACAATAACAGGCATTGACAATAGAAAAAATTTTGTCATTTCCATTATTAATTTAAATAAGTCGCTAAATAGTTTACTAAGACTTATTCTTGGTGCATCCTCCAAACGCAAAACTCCAATACTAATGAGTATCGCTAACATCAAAACACTAATTACATTATATTTTACGAATGGATCAATAAAATTTGTAGGTACGGAATCTAGTAAATACTTCCAATACCCTATATTTTCTCCAGCTGTATTGCTTATATTCTGCGATGCAACATCAATTACCACACTAGCTGGTTGAATAAAATTATACAGTAGTAAAGCTACAGTAGCTGCTATAATGGTTGTTAGCAAAGTATATTTTAGAACTTTTAACCCTAAATATTTTATTTCTTGTATATTATGAAAGCTTGATAACGTAGCAAGTAAAGAGAAAAATATAATTGGCAAACTTACTAGCTTTAATAGTTTAATAAAGATAGTAGATATTACTTGACAGATATCAGCAATAAAAGGAATATCTAAATAGCCAATACACAATCCTAGAATGGCACAGACAACTAAAAGCGCACTACTAGAAAATTGTAATATATTACTTTTATTGTTCAACTCATCTTTCATAAAAACACCTACTAATAAAATTAGCCATTATATTTTGAAACTATATATAATAGCTTTTGTAACGCTATAAATCAGATTAAATTAAGTCTAAAAACAGAATTTAATTTACCTAAACCAGATTTTCAACTATACACCTTTTTACTAATCTCTGAAAAAATAGATCTTCAAGTAAAAGATTTATATTGTTTCTAAATTTAAAATTAGGCAGTTTATAATCTTAAAAATTGTAGCGGCTTAGAGCAATTAAAATAAAAACTAATGTTTGTTTGAAGATAACAAGTTAGAAATACTACTAATTTTATTTGAAAACCCTGGAATATTCCCTTGCATTGCATTAATGCCACGCATGATTTTATTCATTCCACCTTTTTTGCCAGCTTTTTTCATCATTTTACTCATTTGCTTATGTTGTTTTAGAAGTCTGTTAATATCTTGTACTTGTGTTCCAGAACCAGAAGATATACGTCTTTTTCTTGAACCCTGAATAATGTCTGGATCTTTTCTTTCGTCAGGAGTCATTGAATTGATTATAGCTTCCATTTGAGTGATAGATTTTTTTCCAGCCTGTGAAGAAAAGTTAGATACGTTCCCTGGAAGTTTTTGTATTAAGCTATCGAAATTACCAATACCACGCATTTGTACTAGCTGTTCGCGAAAATCATCTAAATCAAAACCTTTGCCTTTTACTGCTTTTTTAGCTAATTTTTCTGCTTTTTGTTTATCAACTTTTTGTTCTATTTCTTCAATTAAAGAAAGTATATCTCCCATGCCTAGAATACGAGATGCTATTCTCTCTGCATGAAATTTTTCTAAGGCATCGGCTGATTCACCAACACCCATAAACTTAATTGGTTTGCCAGTAATATAACGCACAGATAATGCAGCACCACCGCGTGAATCTGCATCAGCTTTAGCTAATACTACTCCAGTAAGCGGTAAGGCTTTATTAAATTCTTCAGCTACATTAACCGCATCTTGTCCTGTCATAGCATCAACTACAAATAGTGTTTCTGTTGGATTAGCGGTAGCATGAATTTGCTGAATTTCTTGCATCATTGCTTCATCTACGTGTAATCTACCAGCAGTATCTACTATTAATACCTCTATATTATTGATTTTTGCTTCTTGTATAGCATTAGCGATGGTATCAATAGGACTACGCTTAAGATCTGTAGGGAAAAATTGTAGCTGTTGTTCACTAGCTAGTTTTTCTAATTGATCTATAGCAGCTGGACGATAAACGTCAGCACTGACAACCATAACTGATTTTTTTTGTACTTGGGTTATCCAACGACCTAATTTAGCTACAGTTGTAGTTTTACCAACCCCTTGTAAACCCGCCATTAGAATTACAGCTGGAGGCTGACTAGATAAATTAAGATCTTTGTCAGTAGAGTCCATAATAAAAGTAAGTTCAGACTTAACTATTTTTATAAACGCTTGTGATGGACTAAGGCTGGATTGAACTTCTTTTCCTAGGGCTCTAGCTCTTACTTTGGCAATAAAATCTTTAGTTACTTGCAAAGAGACATCTGCATCTAATAAGGTGTTACGAATTTCTTTCAAAACACTGCGAATATTAGAATCAGTAAGTTTAGATTTCCCTGAAATTACTTTTAAAGTTTTAGTGAAGCTTTCTGTTAAAATATCAAACATAAAGATAGTACCTACGCAGGTTGTTAGTTGCATTAAAGTAATATTATTTTAATGCAAAAAAGTTGTTAGCTTGTTAATCGAGGTAATGATGAAACAAATTTAAAAGGCTAGTAGTTTCAAAAATTCTCTTTGTGAGCAGTCATTAAAAATTTAACTGTTAAAACAATTAAAATGCCATTGACATTTCAGTGGTATTTCACCTCGAATTAAAGCTTTTTTATCAGCTTTAAAATACCCGTATTTTCATCTGCAATGTGTATATGATATCATAATAATAGACAAAATCAGAATAAAATAATTCATTTAATAGTAAGAAAACTCATTAAGGCCTGTAAAAAATTTACAGGAAGGATAATATGGCTGGGAATAGTTTTGGTAATTTGTTTAAAATAGTTAGTTTTGGAGAATCTCATGGTCACTCCATCGGTGGCATTATTGATGGATGCCCTGCGGGTATTTCCTTAAAAAAAGAAGATATACAACATGATTTAGATAGAAGAAGACCTGGATCTTCTGCATATGTAACTCAGCGTAATGAAACCGATGAAATTCATATTTTATCTGGAGTATTTGAAGGCAAAACTACAGGAACGCCAATAGGTTTATTAATATATAATAAAGATCAACGACCTGAAGATTATAAAAAATATAAGCATATAATGCGTGCTGGACATGCGGATTTCACCTATAATCAAAAATATAAACATCGAGATCATCGTGGTGGTGGTAGAGCTTCTGCACGAGAAACTGCAATTAGGGTTGCTGCTGGGGCTATAGCTAAAAAATGTTTAAGTCAATATGGTATAGAAATATATGGTTATTTATCGCAAATAGGTAATTTAAAGTTAGACTTTATTTGTAAGACCAATATAAATACTAATCCTTTTTTTACTGCTGATATAAACAAAGTTTCTGAAATTGAAGCTATAATTACTAAATTAAAGCAACAAGGAGACTCTATAGGAGCAAAAATAACAGTAGTAGCCACTGGTGTGCCAACAGGTTTAGGCGAACCTGTATTTGATAGGTTAGACGCTGATTTGGCTAAAGCTGTTATGAGTATAAATGCTGTAAAAGCTGTAGAAATAGGAGCAGGAACAAAGTGTATAGAGCAATTAGGATCCGAATTTATTGACCCATTAACCTCTACTGGATTTTTATCTAATAATGCAGGAGGGGTTTTAGGTGGCATAAGTTCAGGGCAAGATATTATCGTTCACGCAGCTGTTAAGCCTACATCTAGTATTCCTAAAGCTCCTCAAGCAATAACTACAGATAACCAAACAATACAAACACCAATTACAGGCAGACATGATCCCTGTATTGGAATTCGTGCTGTACCCGTGGTAGAAGCAATGCTAGCTTTAACTTTGATAGATCACTTATTACTACAAAGGGTTCAACAGTTTAAAAATTAAGGTGATATAGAATTACCAATTAATGAGGGAAATGCTTTTTTCTGTCGACGTTTTTCTAAACATACAGCTACTCCACAGGTTGCACCTATTAGTATAGCTGTAATAACGACTCCTGCTATAGTGTATACAGAATATATATAGCAATCTTCAAAAGATTTATGAGAATGTTTATCGGTTTTACCCATACCATCAAACAATTGATTTACACTAGATACATAAGTTGTTATTAAAGTTGGTTGCGTCGTATTTAGTATATTTGCTATCCACGGGGTTTTATCAAATGGTTGTAATTTTGAGTTTAAGATTACAGAATTAATATTTTCTGATGGGCTACTTGTAAGTTGTTGGAATTTACTATAGCTCATAGCTATAGAACTAAATAATTTATCAATGATATAAAAATTTTGATCCGTTATTTTTTTAACTATACTAGATGGAATATTCGCATAATCAAATATAAAAAGTGCATCTTTTCCCATATATTTACATATATGATTTATCGTAAATTTTATTGGTTTCGATAAATCATAAATATTATGTATAGTACAATTTACTGATATTGGTACAGCGAAGCTAATATCGCAAAGAAAAAAAACGACAAAGGATAAATATTTTTTCATAGCTTAACTCTCTATAATTAAAAGTAATTTATTTTTTATCTATATCGAAGGTGTATGATGTGCTATTTTTATATATCTTTTTATAAAAAACATGTAAACTTTGTTATCTTTAGATAATATTAGACATTATGGATAAGTCAATAAAATATTTTATGGGTAATTTTTTATATTTGTTTATTAGCTACTTAATAACTCCAATCGTTATACTTAGATTATTATTGTTATCATGCAAGCAGCCACTGTATCGTAAAAATCTTTGGGAAAGATTTGGCTATATTAAACAAAACGATACTAATAGTAAAATCATATGGTTACATGCGGTTTCTTTAGGAGAAATAATAGCGAGTAATCCACTGATCACAGCATTACAACAGCAATATCCTAACTATAAAATATGTATTAGTACAACAACAGCAAGCGGTAGAAACCAAATAGAAAAGTTATATGGAAATAATTTAATAAGTTGTTTTATTTGTTACGATTTACCAAGGTCTGTTAAACGATTTATAAAACGCTTACAACCATCAATATTAATTTTATTTGAAGCTGAAATATGGCCCAATATTATTAAACATTGTAGCGAAAAAAATATTCCAGTTGTTGTTGCTAATGCCAGAATGTCAGAAAAGTCTGCTAAGAATTATAGCAGATTTTCATTTTTCTTTACAGCTATTTTTAAGAAGTTAGCAAAAGTGATTGCTCAAGATGAGCTATCTGCTACAAGAATATCAAAATTAGGTGTTGACAGTAGTAGTATCGAAATTGCTGGTAATGTTAAGTTTGATATTGCTTTAAATCATCAAGCTATAGCGAGTGGTAAAAAGTTAAAATTAGCTTGGACCAAAGAAGTTAAAAATATTTGCGTTATAGCTGCTGTTAGTACACATGAAAATGAAGAACAGCAAATTTTAGATGCGTTTAGTAAGTTACAATCTAGTTATTCAAATGCTAGATTATTATTAATACCTAGACATATATCAAGGTTTGACAGCGTTTACCAATTAGCTAGTAAAAACTTTAAAGTTTTACGTTATAGTGATGGAGAACTTTCATTTTCAAACACTACAATTATTTTGGGTGATACCATTGGCAAGATGCAAAAATTATTGGCTGCAACTGATATTGCTTTTGTGGGTGGTAGTTTGGTTCCTATTGGTGGCCATAATGTTCTAGAACCTGCTATGTTAGGGGTTCCAGTTGTTTCTGGTAAATATATGTTTAATTTTGAATTTATTAGTAATATGATGGCTAAAAGTGGTGGCTTATTGTTAGTAAATAACACCAAAGAACTAGTAGCAACATTAACTACATTATTAGAAGATAAAAAAAAATTACAGAATGTCGGGAATTTAGCTTTACAATTTGCGAATAAAAATCGAGGTTCAGTTGCTAAGCATGTATCAATAATAGCAAACTATTTATGAATAGTTTGCTTGTTGTAGTTATGTTGCTGTTACCTAGTTGTTGTTACTATTTTGTTAAGTCCAACTTTAACCCATTCTGGAGTATAGTGGGAGTCTAAGTCTAAAGTTTCACGCGCATCATTGATAACTTGTAATGACCAATGTCCCCCTTTTAATTTAAAAGTATTACCTTCTTGATTAAGATAAACAATACATAACCTTTGTACTTTAGGTATTGTTATTGGCTGATGTCCACATAATATTTGAGGTATATTAGGTTTATATTGGGTAGTTGTATAAGAGAAATAAATTATATCTCCTTCATGTAGACCACTATCACTTTGCCCAACAAATTGTACCTGCGCGCTAATTTTCACATCATAGAAATCTAGAGAATTCTTTGGATATTTTGTATTAGGGTATATAATTTCAGAAGAAACAGAGTTGATTTCAATTATTAGTTTTTCTGATGACTGGTCTAAATGTTTTTGGGCTAAAAATAAAGGATAATAGCTGTTTGCATTTAAAGAAAATATTAATATAAATATAGCAATAATGCGAGACTTCATGTTATACCTTTTCATAAAAATAATAAATAAGCTACTAAAAACAGCTAAATTTGATTAGCGGATAATATCATGGTTAAAATTAAGTGTAAAGACAAAAACCCCTATAGCTAATTAAATATAAGTGTAATAATTTAAGCTTAACAGTCGAATTCATTATCTTTTTGATAAACTGCTATTACTCTTTTCATAATTACATCTTTTACTAAGTGATTATCTTTTATTGTTTGCATATCATTTTTAATAATATTCATTATATTATTAGTTGTTTTTTCAATGTTTCTATCTGATTTAGGAATTGTATTTATATATGAGGTTATCATTTTATCTAATCTATTATTTGTTATTTGTTTTCGTTTATTAAATACTTCTGACAGAAATACTTTTTGAGTGGATAATTTATTTTGTTCTATATATTGTAACTTCGATGCAATGTTTTGGATATTGTTGTCCGCTGCTTGTAATTGCTCTTTTTTATCTAATACATTCTCCTTTTTTAATAAAGTTGAGCGCTTTTCTTGGGCTTTTATTAGTTCTTGCTGAGGTTCAGGCTTATTATATATAGCTAAACATTTTTCATAAACAAATTCATTCTTTTCTTTAGTAACGCAAGATTTACCTATGAACTGCTGCATTTGTGCATTTATATAAGCTGTATCATTCATGTTATTTTTTAAAAATTTATCGGTTTCAATGGAGCAATCAATTAAATCACAAAATTCTTTACTATTATGTTTTATATCTAGACTACTATGTAATAAATTTTTACTATTAATTGTAGGTTTCACTGCTAAATAATGAGCAGACATATTTAAGTATGCTTTATACAGCACTTTCTGCTGTGGTTTTGTTGGTAAATTATGTTCTGAGTACGTTGTATTAATTTCTTGTAAAAATTTATCTGATAGTTTATGAATTTCTAGATTATCTTTAGATTTAATGCATTGTGTGTGTATACTAGCAAAATTTTTATTTATAGCTGCTAATTGTTTGTTTGTACTATTTGTTTTTTTGTGTTTTCTTGTGTCTGCAATTTTTTTAGCCATACGGGTTTTTACTAGCTCAATACGCCGACTTGATAACAACTTTTTGCTAGTTTTAGGTGAGTTTAATGGTTGATCTTGAAGGTTTATATATTGACGTTTTCTTAAAGTTGTTACCTTTTTATTATTAAATTTACCTTCGGGAGCATTATTTAGCTTACATGCTGGCGTATTATGGAGTGATATGCTTATATTTTCCATGCTATTGTTATATACCTTTAAAATTTTAATATTATTTAGATTTATTTGTATATCGTTACAATTTTAATTAAGGATACTATTTCTATATTTTTTATTTTTGGAATAATTTTAGCTATTTTAAGTTAATTTACTGTAAAACAAAGGTTAAATTGCTCTATTTTATAGTATCGTATAGTCAAAAAAAACTGAAAAACACTCATAATTCCAGAAAATTATAACGAATTGATAACAATTGATATATTAATTTGAAGTTACTACATAATTTGGGGATAAGTGCAAATTACAAGCAAATAATTATGCTATAATTGATAATGTATCTAAGTGTACAGGAGCAAGAACATGGATGAAAAGAGAGTGAAATCACCTTCTGTTAGCGGTAATCCACAGTTACAGCAAGCGGAGCAAATAGAGCAAGCTAAACAGACTTCCAAGCCATCTACTTGGAAAGGAAGGTTTATAAGCACTTTAAAAGAAGCAAAGAATAGACTAGTTAGATTTTTTTTAAATCTTTTTACAGGTAAGTCTCCATCTAAGGCAACACCTGCAAATATACCCAATAATTTAAGGGTGGGGGGGGATACTTTAACAGAAAATAGTAAAGTTAAGATTAGTAAAGAAAATGCAAAACTTGCTCTGAATGGATTAAAACGAAAAGGTTTTTCTAGTAAAGAAGCTAAAGGTATAATTGAACAAATATCATCCCAAAACATACCTGAGCATAATATTATGGATCAAATTGCAGATGTTTCAGAGAAAAAATATTACCATAAATATAATAGTCATTCAGAGATTGTTAATAATGTTAGTAATGCATTAGAACACTTAGAAACATTAGGATACGATTCTAAAAAATATAATAAATTTATTTACTCATTATTAGATGAATGCGATAGCATTGAGGAATTTAATGAATTAGTTAATAACACACCTACATTAAAAGAGAGTCAATTAGGGTATGCTTCTGTTAGTGATGTAAAGCAAGATAAAAAAATTTATTTAGAAAATTTACAAGATTATGGATATGATGCTAGCACAGCTAAACGAATGATAGATAAAATTTATGAAGAAGAAACTAATGATAAGAATAATATTTTAACCAAGATTTTACAAACACCCACAGTGAGAATGCGCGATCAAGGTTATTCTAACCAAGGTGAATATACTAAGATTAATGATGAATATACTCAAAAGCTTAAGGCAAAAACAGGAAATAGTGACAAAGAAGCATATAATATTGTTGCGAAAGAGCAACAACAAGCAAGCAGTAAGCAAGAGTTTATTGAAGACATGGAAAAATTTTTAAACTCATAAAGGCGTTCCGTAGTTAT
>CAKMZJ010000045.1:0-7920 GCA_929200395.1 Candidatus Gorgonimonas eunicellae
CGCAGGAGGAATCCCCCACTATAGCACTTGTGCTTAGTGGAGGGAGGAAGTCAATATTAGATAACAGGATAAAGATATTTTACTTAGTAAAAAGCACGTAATAAAAAATTAAAAATATGACCAAGAATACTATGGATATAGCTATAAAAGCTGAAAAGTTAGACAAAAAAATAGAGTGTTTTAGTAAAAACTTTGATATTTGTGTTAAAATTTATGTTGAAGGTGTTCGCAACAATCGAGTGCTAACAACTTTAAGGGATTAAGTGAATAATTAGATAGGCTTCTTTGTGTTTAGAAATAAAAGTGTTATAACACCACAAACACAGGATTTAAAAGCCAAAGATAAAGATTTAATTCGATGCAAAATACAGCAAGGAAAATGTAAGTTAATTTACAGTAGTTTGTGATTCAAATTAAATCTTTTTAGCTTTGAATTTCTACATATGGAAGTAAAACTGACCTTAAAAGTAAAGCAGAGATGTAACCATTTTTATTAATGACTTTAAACTTTAATCTCCTCTCCATATTAGAAGAGGTTGCAACATACTGTTAGTAAGTATTATTTAGTTAAAATTTAAATATTAATGCTCTAATTAATTAGCGGTTAAACTTGACTAAATGATAAAATTTATTAGTCTTTTTCAACGTTAGCAGCTTGTAGACCTTTTTTACCTGTTTCTATATCAAATCTTACTCTTTGACCTTCAACTAGTGTTTTAAAACCATCACCAACAATTGCACGGAAATGTACAAAAACATCAGGCTCGCCATTTTCTTGTGCGATAAAACCGAATCCTTTATCTTCATTAAACCATTTAACTGTGCCGGTTGATTTTCCATTAGAGTTAGACATAAAACAATATCTCCTAAATTTATATAAACGCTATTATGGATTTAGTTAATTTGTATACATTAACTAGACCCAATGTAGTTTTATGATACTCAATACAATCGCAGCTGGCACTAAAAATTCGTCGCACACTACTTAAAATAGCAAGGGTTCATAAAATACAGTAAAATACTTTAATCACTATACTAGCAATTGTCAAACTACTTATTAAAAATATCACATAAATATTAATATTTTTAACTAAAATAGTATTTTTTACTGCTACAGCATGTAGAGTATCATAAAACAAATGATTTTAGAAGAATTATTTTAAAATAAAAGAAATAATTATAAGTTTTAGCTGATTTTGATCTAACTGAGGTTAAATTAGTAATAATTATAATAGTAGTATAAGACCTAAAATAACAAGATTACCTTACGCAAGCAAAACCATGATCAGGGATAGTCTAGACTTGTTTATACACGTGGCAGATGAAAATGCGGGTTTTCAGCAAGTGATTATAAGTTTTTAGCCAAGGCAGTGTTTCGCAGGTTTAGTCAGCGCTAAACGCTAAATCTGCTAGGTACCCCCAATAATCCCTTAGCTAAAAACTTATAAGTCAACTATTCAAAATAGATATTAAAAGTGAATATATAGATTTTGTTAAAGCTATATATGATTTACTTCCGAATAATTAAAAAATGTGTTATAATAGGGTGATTTATTAGCTTTTGAGCATGGTGTTTATTTTATTTAAAGCTAACCATATTTTACGGAAAGATATATTTTAACTAGTACAAAGCTTTTAATATTAAAAAGGATTTTAATTAATGATATCTAATTCAGATTATGGTTTACGACCTAGAATAGAAGGAAACAATATACCTCAGCATAATAAAAAAAATAGAATTTCTCCTTGCGATATTAAAAATTATATAAAAGAAAGTATTTTTTATATCTCAGGTAA
Organism: Candidatus Gorgonimonas eunicellae; assembly: GCA_929200395.1. GTDB lineage: Bacteria > Pseudomonadota > Gammaproteobacteria > Pseudomonadales > Endozoicomonadaceae > CAKMZJ01. Next base: position 1,798 of record CAKMZJ010000045.1, read on the forward strand.
GATTAAATCATTGTTTAATTATATTATAACTAAAATAACTAGAATAAAAAATAAGATATTAGGGTATTTAATACTGCCTTCGCAATCTTTATATAACCATCAAAAGTTAAATTCAAACTTAGACACGCGTCTTTTTGATTATGTAGATAATTTTAAAAAAATACAAATTAATGAGAATGGTATTAAACTAAATATCATAATATGTAGTCCATCAGACCGGGAAGATAAAAATAACAATAGATGTTCTATACTTTGTAATCCTAATGCTAGCACAGCATACCATTTTGCAGCTGAAATAGTAGACCCACCTGGTATGAAGTCAAGACCGAGTATTGCATCAGCTATATTTGAAAAAGGTACTGTTATTCTGTGGGATTATCCTAATACAGGGATAAACTGTGATATTAACGAAGAAAATGTAGTTGCAGAAGATCAAATAATAAACAGTGCTGAAGCTGTAATACAATATGCTAATAAAAATTATGATAATGTAGATATACTGGGATTATCTTTAGGTGGCGGTGTAGCAACGGTTTCTCTAGAAAGATTTTTAACAAAAAATAAAGATGTTGATCATAGTAAGTTTCAAGTAGCAGTTTTTAATTCTTTTACTACAATACCTAGCGTTGTTTTACCTGATAGTTTTAAAATATCAAGCTTTTTAGGATGGTTAGTTGGAGTGGGTATGGATTCAGAAACCGCAGTTAAGTATTTAATTAGTCATAATATATGCACAATAATATATAATAACTCTAATGATAACGTAATACCTGCAAGAGCAAGATTAGCTTCTTCAGTTGAAAGCAATGATCAAAATAACGAAAATTTGTTTGTATTTACCGAATTATCTAGGCGATATAGGCATATGGATTTTGGTGATAATGCTTATAAAATGTTATCCCATCTTGAACAAAAATATTTAATACAAGATAAAAGTAACGAAGATGTGATAGATGCATCATTTTAATATAGCAAAATAACTAGTTTTTTAAGCTATTAATTCTTTATGATATAACGTTTAACAGATCTTTTTAGAGAAAAATACTAATGTAGCATAAAAGCTTAGAAATCTTGCCCTTTAGGGCTATTAAAAAGGTCTATTTTATCTGTTAAAACATTTTGAAAGGCACTTGCATTCCTGCAGTATTTTGTCTTGAATTAACCCATTTTACTTAGCCCTGAAACCTAGCATTTTCATCTGCCACGTGTATATATAGTTAAATTTTATTATTATCGCCCCAATATGAAGTGAAATCTTCTATATTTAGCTCTTCTTTTAAGGTGTTTTTTTCTACTTTTGTTCCAAGATAGACAAAACCACATAATTTTTCAGTTGTAGATAGCCCTAGATGACTAGCAACCAAGGCATTGTAACATAAATCTCCTGTACGCCAATAAGCTCCTAGTCCTAAAGCGAAAGCCATCAATAACATTGATTGTACGCCCGCAGCTAAAGATAACATTTGTTCTATTTCTGGTACTTTCTTGTGTTTTTTTATGCAACAAATAGGAGCTATAATGGTAGGTGCACGCATAGGCAATTGCTGGTAGCGCTGTTGCTCTTGCTCTGATAACTCTCTCTTATTATTTAGAGAAGCAGCTTCTGCAAAAATTGCTCCCAGTTTGCTTCTATTATTGCCATCAATAACTAAAAACCTCCAAGGCCTGAGCCTAGCATGATCAGGAGCTTTTAAGGCTGCTCTAAATAACATCTGTAATTGCTCTTTAGTAGGCCCTGGAGATGTTACTATTGGGCTTGAGCTTCTGTTTAGTAATGCATCTATAGCATTCATTATAATTACCTCTAATTGAGATTTGCTTTAAATTATATAATGTATTATTTTGTTTTCATAAAAGCCATTCCTTTTAAAACTTGTAGTGCCTGATCAACTTGATAATCTGACAATAGGTTTTTTAACTCTATACTAGTTTTAGCTGTATTAGTAAAATTTTTAATTGGTTTTTTGTTGGTATAAAGATCTTGTTCGCTAATAATAGTATTTTCTAGCTCTTTTAAGGTTATAACAGCTGGGTGAATATTTATATCTGGAATAACCCCAGTAAACTGTATAGATCTTCCTTTAGGGGTATAGTATAAATCTGTTGTGAGCTTAATGCCAGAGCTATCATCTTCGGCTAGTGAGGCTATTCGTTGTACTGACCCTTTACCAAAACTTTTAGTGCCAACTACTATAGCACGGTTATAATCTTGAAAAGCTCCAGCAATAATTTCAGCACAAGATGCTGATCCATCATTTATTAAAATAACCATAGGTATATCGAATAAACTTATAGGCATTTTTTTGCTGTAGTATTCAGTTTTAAACCTACTATTTTTACCTTGAGTATAAACGATTAATGATTTTCGGACAAAATAGCTACAAATGTCTACCGCAGATTCTATGATACCACCTGGGTTATTTCTCAAATCTAATATTATTCCTTTTATTTTGTTATTAGCTGGTTCTTTTGTTAACTGTTTTAATTTGTTATAAAATTCTTTATTAGTGGCGCCATTAAATATCTTAATTTTAATGTAACCAAATTCGTTATTAATATTAATAACATCCACACTTTGAAAGTTAATTTTTTGCCTTTTTAGTGAAAAACTAAATTCTTTTTTTACTGTGGGTCTGAACACAGTAAGATTAACTAAAGTATTGGGCTTTCCAGAGATTGAAGACAATATTTCATTGTGATTTTTTATTAATTTTTTGCCGTTTATACTAGTAATGATATCACCGTTTTTAATTCCTGCCTTAGATGCAGGGCTACCATCTATGGTGCTGATTATTTTTGCTATACCATCTTCAAATATGACTTCTATACCTATCCCAGAAAAATTCCCATCATTGAAAGCGTGAAAACTCTTCATAGATTTGTTATCTAGATAAACAGAATGTGGGTCTAGTCCAGCCACCATGCCTTTAATGGCATTATCAACCAACGTTTTGTCAGTTACATCAAAAACATAATATTTTTTTATTATTTGGTATGCTGTAGCAAATTTTTGAAACTCTTCTATAGGTAAAAAATCTGTTTGTGGTTCATTATTATTAGTAGCTTCAATCGCTGTAGCTTTTTTAGATGAATCTTTAGTAGTATATGCTCTAGATTCAAAGGAAAATAGTAATAGCCAAAGCAAGATACATAGTAGAGGGTATAAATACCAAGTTGTCGATTTAAAGCCAAACATATCATACCTTTAATAAATTATTTGATAGTATATAGGTAGTTGCTTATAAATTTCAACTACAGGTGTATATATCTAAATATATGCACCTATTAATTTAACTATTATTTTTTACTATAGTTTCAATATTATTAATTATTGTTTTAGTTTCTTGTTTATCTCTAAGTAATTTTGAAAAAGCTTTATCTATTAATTCTATATTTTGTAAAATAATTTCATTGTTTTTTATATTATAATCATCAGTAATCGATGCTAGTTCGCTTGTTATTAATTTATGTGGATGCATTAATTTTTTATTAGTTGCTAGTAATTCATTCAAGGTTAATTTTAATTTAGTAATTATGTCAGTAAAATTTTCACTATTATTAGTTTTAATTAAGGTAGATGATGCTAAACTCTGCTGTTGTTTTAAAATTTTTATTTTATCTTTAATTTCGGTTATTTTGTTTGCTTTGTTATCTATATTGTAGCTTTTAATTTCGTAGTTTAGTATAAATATTTCAAGGTTGTCGTATATTTCATCTGTTAATTCAGAACTATCATGTATTATAGATTTTACACTTTCAATAATATTGTTATTTGGTTCTGAAGTCTCTGTTTTAGAATTAAGCATAGTTACTATAGCATCTAGTTTACCTATTAATAACATTAACTCTTTTGTATTATCGGTATAATATTTTGCAGTTTTTGCTATTTTTTTATTTTTATCATGAAAATACTTTATGTCAGATTTATATTGAATTATGTTAGATGCTAGGTTATCTAAACAATTGGTTTTTAATTTTTGATATTTATCACTATTAATATTAATGTTTGCAATAGAATTAATGCTATGATAAATTTTATTTAGATGCTGTATAATGTAAGTTGTATATTTGTTTATAGCATTTGTTAATGGTGTTAATTTAGTGCTAGAGGTTAATTGTAGATGTATATTACCAGTGGCTAGAAGCTCTATATCAGAGACTAACTTATTTAAATAAGAATTTTTGTCATTAAAATCAAATGTTTCACCTGTATTTTTTTTGTAATATCGTTTTAATATAATAGCAGTAGTTAATAAAGTTATTATTATTAATAACAGTAAACTTGAATAAATAAACATAAAAATATTATTATAAGAGGCATTATTTATTATAATATTATTAAATTTAATTAAGTATTCATCAAATTTAATAATTGATTGTTTAATTGCTTCAGAAATAGATTTTACCTGTGAAAAAATTGTTAGTTTATCGTCTATAGTTTTAAATAACACCATAGTTTTTTGTAAATTTATATCTATCTTAGATAAATAAGTTATAACACTTTTGTCTTCTATTTTTGTAGAATTTATTAGAGAGTTACCATTTTTTAAACTACTTATAATATTAAATAAAGTTTTAATATCCTTGGTAAAAATTTCAGTAGATGAAGCATCAACATCAAAATCTTTAATATAACCTTCTATATTATTAGTAGCTCTTTCTGCCAGCCATATAGTTTGTTGAGCTAAAGATATTTTGTTAGTATCAGCATTTATTACCAGTATTTCTTCTATCAGCTGTTTGCAATCTGCTTTAGTTTGCATTAATAATGCATAAATTTGCTCTAAGACACTAAATAAATCATGAATTTTTTCTTCGTTATCTAACAAACTATTTAAATCGAATAACATGTCTTTCCATAAAAATTCTATATTGCTTATAATATTTGCAGAATTATTATCGTAAAAAAATATACTTTGGCTGTTATAGCTTTTTATATTTATAATAGAGTTAGTTAATGATTTTTTTAATTTTTTTATGGTATCAAAATTTATTTGCTTATTACTGATAATAGTATTGTGTAATTCAGTTATATTTATGTATGTTTCTGTACTATATTTTAATAAATTATTTTTTTTATTATTGATTTCAGATATTTTAATTGAGAGTAAAAAAACTATTATTATTAATAAAGTAAATATGCTAGTTAAAGTTAATGTTTTTAACGTTGCTAAGTAATTTTTTTGTTTTATACTGTAACTTTTCATATAAAATCCATTTTGATAATAGTTGTATTTAGCAGATAAATTAGCAAGTCAATGTTGAGTGCTGTTGCACTTAGAATGCAATTTGCTTCTAAGCCATAAAATTATAATTCCTCATTATATACCCGTATAAGATGGATGAAATTTTTTACTTGTTAACAACTGGTCAACATTAAGATTATATAATGTACTGTTATCATATGAGTAGGCTTCATCAACAAACTCTGACATTGCCTCTAAAGGTGGGTTTTTTGTTAAGTTATATTTTGATAGTTGTTGATTTAATTGTAAATTACCGCAGATGTTATCAACTAATAAGGCAATTAGTGTATTGTCAATATTTAGCAATATAACACGAGATTTATCGTTTAATTTAGTAGGTGTAGATAACAATAAGTATTTGAAATCAATAATAACTACTAAACTACTTTGTATACTAGCAATTCCACGAATATATTCATTTTGTTGTGGAATAATAGTTATTTTAGGAGCTGCTGTTATCGAATCAACATAATTTTTATTTATTAGGAAATTATATTGATTCACCATAAAATGTACACTTAAATCAATGATACTATCATCTGTTGTCTGTTGTTTTAAAGTAGAGATATTTTCAGCTTTTGTGTTTATATCATAAAGATAAGACCAAGCTTTTTCGTTATCTATGATATTCATAGGGCTTATTTCCTTGTTAATAGAAAGTGCATATACACGTTGGCAGATAAAAAAATTTAACTCGAAATAAAATACTGTAGGAGATTAACTTTCTTTCAAAGTGTTTCAGCGATAAAAAAGTAAAATAATTCAAATATCTAAATATTAACAATAACGGCGTTAAAATCTAGCTCTATAGTATGGGATATTATTATATTTTTTTTGCATGCCTATGGTCGTGTAAATATAGCATGCATTACTATAA
>CAKMZJ010000045.1:8020-17501 GCA_929200395.1 Candidatus Gorgonimonas eunicellae
GCATTTTCATCTGCCACGTGTATATATGTCTTTTCAATGTATTAATCAAAGCACTGTATCAACTCTAACTTAAAAAGCAGTAACGTAGTAAAAAAACATAGCTATATATGGCTAATTAGGTGTATAATAACGAGGTGAATTTTTTATAAAAGGTATGCAGGTGTTTAAGGAGAAAAGCTAGATGATATGTTTATGCAATAAGATTACACAAAAAATATTTGTGTTTTTTCAATATATTTGCCCTAAAATGTTATTGACTAAAATCTTAGGTGTTATTGCTAACTGTAAAATTGCTATTATAAAGAATTTAATTATAGTTGTATTTGCAAAATATTATAGCGTTGATTTACAAGAGGCAGAATACCAAGATATAAAAAATTACAGCAGTTTTAATGAGTTTTTCACTAGACACCTTAAAAAAGATGCCCGCCCCTTGCAAGCGCAACCACATGAATTAGCATCACCAGCTGATGGAGTAATTAGCCAGTTTGGAGATATCACTAACGGAAAGTTAATCCAAGCTAAAGGATTTGACTACGATTTAAACAAGCTGCTAGCTAACGATAGCAAACTCAGTGATCAATTTAAAGATAGTTCATTTATAACTATTTATTTAGCTCCTAAAGATTATCATCGAGTACATATGCCTGTTTCAGGATATTTAGAAAAAATGATTTATATCCCAGGAGAGTTATTTTCAGTTAATGATACTACTGCTAATAATATAGATAATTTATTTACTCGCAATGAGAGAGTAGTATGTGTCTTTGATACCAAAACTCATGGAAAAATGGCAATTATTTTTGTGGGAGCACTAATTGTAGGTAGTATTTCTACTACATGGCACGACCGAGTATATTATACAGGTAAAAAAATACACACAATAAATTATAATACTGATGAAAACCAGCAACAGGTATTTATACAGCAAGGAGAAGAGGTAGGCTTTTTTGAACTGGGCTCTACCGTTATTGTGTTATTTGATAAAAACAATCAAGAATGGAATCAGGCTATGAATGTAAACAATTCCGTAAAAGTTAATCAAGTGTTAACTAATAGTAAGAATTAACTTTCGTATAGCTAATTTAAACAAAAATTTAATTAGTAAAATATATTAAAACTTAATGGAATTATTAATTTTTTATATACATCAGTTAATGTTGATGCTAAATCTTGAAGTCCGTTAATGTAACTTTGGTTAGCGCTATCATTATTAGATTCCTTGTTTATAGCTGTGTTAACTTTTTCTAATAAGATATGCAAATCGTTAATTTTATCGGTTCTAAATGAAAATGATGGTTTCTTATCATATTTTTCATCAAGAGTTCGCTGTATTTCATCTTCTATTTGATTTCTTGTTAACAAAGATATATCAGCTATTTCTGCTTTTTTAGTTTCTAATTTTGAGTTTTTGAAAAGTTTAGCAATGGTTTTAACTGCTTTTGTAGTCCGTTTTTCCAGATATACTGCTTCAGTTATGATTGTGCTATTATCACCAGTATTAGTGTGATTATTCTGATGTATTTGAGTGATATTTGCTGATTTTTCTAAATTATCGTTTTGATTAAATGTCGTGGTAATAGTTGATAATTGCCCTGTATTATAAGATGGTTGGTTAGTAATATATGACATATCTATCCTTGAAGTTATCTATAAAATAACTACTTCCCACAAGCAAGTAAAAAATAGTTATCAACAATAGTAGTGTTGAAATATCAGCAAAATAGGTGGTTTTAGATTATATAAAAATATGAACTAATACACTGGGTGCTGTACACAAATCTTAAGGACTTGATCTTTGACCTTTTGTTCTACCGATGTAATATTTTCATTATCATCGAGAGAATCTAAAATATCACACATTAACGATGCAACAGCTGTTGCTTCTTTAGATTTAAAGCCTCTAGTAGTAATAGCTGGTGATCCGACACGTAAACCACTAGTTTTAAAAGGCGATCGAGGATCATTAGGAACTGAGTTTTTATTAAGGGTAATATTTGCTCTGCCTAATGAATCTTCTGCATCTTTACCCGTATAGTTTTTACCAATTAAATCGATTAAAAACATATGATTATCAGTACCATTAGATACTACTTTATAGCCTCTATCTATAATGGTTTTACTCATTGCTTTAGCATTTTCAACCACTTGTAATTGATACTGCTTAAATTCTTCAGTCATAGCTGCTTTAAAGCAAATTGCTTTTGCTGCAATAACATGACATAACGGACCACCTTGCATTCCTGGGAACAGAGCAAAATTTAATTTTTTCTGGAGTTCAGGGTTATCTTTTGCCAAAATAATTCCGCCACGTGGCCCCCTTAAAGTTTTATGAGTAGTGCTAGTTGTTACATCTGCTATATTAACCGGTGAAGGGTAAATTCCAGCTGCAATTAAACCAGATACATGTGCCATATCAGCAAGAAAATAAGCACCAACGCTATCAGCTATTTCTCTAAATTTTTCCCAGTTAATTACTCTAGAATATGCAGAAAAACCAGCGATAATAAGTTTTGGTTTATGTTCTTGAGCTAACTCGGCAACTTGATCATAATCTATTTCATGAGTTTTTGGATTTAAACCGTAGCTAATAGGGTTATATAATCTTCCTGAAAAATTTACAGAGGATCCATGAGTTAAATGACCGCCGTCTGGTAGCCCCATCCCTAAAATAGTATCTCCAGGTGTTAATAATGCCTGATAAGCCGCAGCATTTGCCTGTGATCCTGAATGCGGTTGCACATTTGCATAAGCTGCATTAAATAGCTGTTTGGCTCGATCTATAGCAAGGCTTTCTATAGTATCTACGTATTCACAACCGCCATAGTATCTTTTAGCAGGATAGCCTTCAGCATATTTATTAGTTAGTACGCTACCTTGAGCTTCCATGACCATAGGCGTGGTATAGTTTTCTGATGCGATTAGCTCTATATGATCTTCTTGACGCTGTTTTTCTAAATTAATAGCTTTACTGATTTCAGGATCAAAACTAGCTATAGTGTTTTGCTCTGTTTCCATGTTATTACCTTTGTGCGTTTAAATATAAATTTACTCTAATTTTAGAAATTAAAAATTAATTAGTAAAGATATTCTTTTAAATATTTTTAGGTAAATAAATTAATCCGTTATTTCAATAAACTTAATGGTATTGTTTTTTCTAAATATCCTAGTGTTTTTTAGTGCTAAATAATAAGAATCAAGCAAGCTAATAAAAAATATAGTTTAGTTTATTTTTTTGTGTTATTTTGGTTGTTTTATAGGTAAGAGCTGAATATTATAAGGAGATTACAATGTTTGATGTTACTGGATCCAATTCTAGTTTTATAAATGACACAAGAAAGAGTGATCAATTAGCAACAATAAGTTATTTTAATTCAACCCCTGATAATTCTGATAATGCAGCTTGTATGCTTTGTTATAAAGTATTACCTGTCAATACAGGATCACCAAATAGAGTAATTGCTGAGCCATGCGGTCACGGTTTCTGCGTTAATTGTACTGATAATCTTCCTAATAGAGACCTAGAACCTCTTAAAAAATGCCTTACCCGTAGAACGATAACTAACTATATTGTCGCTAGTAGAGACACAGTAAATAAACTGGGATATGAAAATAATTTTTTTATCAGTAAAGCAGTTTTAGCTATAGTAGATGGCAGACTAGATGTATTAAGACATCTTCTTAGCTGTGTTCCGCAAGAGTTTGATATTAATTGTGAGCATAAAAATATATGTAAAGAGTTTAATAGTAGTGGGAAATTATATATAAATACGCCTGGCGGTTGTGCATCTGGAAATCTTCTTTCTATAGCTGAATTTCATGCACAAAAAGAAACAGATGCAACTAAACAACAAGAAAGACAACAAATTACTGTTTTTTTAACTAAAATTTTGATAAAACGTTATACTAGAAAAAACTCACTAACTAAGCTGACAAAAGTTTTAGATAAGGTCCTTACTCAAAATAATAAAGAGCTTATAAATTATTTTCTTGAAACTATAAAAAAGCATTCCTCTTTCCAGAATATTGAAGAACGTATTGAGATATTAACAACAGTATCTAAGCATGCTGATTTATCAGTACAAGAGCAATTCTTTGATGCACTTAAGATTGATTTAAACAATAAGGATATCGCAAAAGCTTTATTACCAATGTATTCTCATCAGGAGCATTGGTCTATTACCAATAAGTTGATATCAACAGCAACAGGAATCAATTGTCTAGATGATTTGCCGGTACGCAGTATGATTAAAAATCATAACTTGCAAGATATCGACTTGCTAATTAATGCTGGATACAATCTTGATGCTAAAGATAAAAATGGTATGACAGTAATGCATTATCTATCTAATCTTGATACAGATAATAAGATTAATGTTGATGCAGATATGCTGAAATTTTTTATCGATAAAGGCTTTGATATTAATAAACATTACACTATAAGTGATTCTAGTAAGACAGAGCCTTTTTTTATTCCTCTAGTAACAAAAAGTATTGTTGAGAATGATGAAAGTTTATTTAACTTAATATTAGATACTCTAGCTCAACCAAAATATATTGAAAAACGAACACCTCTTTTATCGATGGATTTTACTCGTATAGCTTTCAGAGCGCTAAAGCATCGTAACTATAATTTTTTTTATATTCTAACACAGCACAAATCAGCTAGTTACTACCTACATTTTAATGCGCTAATTAAAATGGATACAGAAGTCTTTACTCTTCTTAGCTATATAGTTAAACAAGGTAATGCTGAGTTAGTTAAATATATTTTCTCTTATCACGACGCAAATCCACCTGTAGATAAAGCTCACAAAATGGATATAAATATTAGAAATAAACGTGCTAACAAGACAAAAGAAGCATTATTTGTAGCTAGCTCATATGGTTATACTGAGATTATGCAGCTTCTAATTGATCGTGGAGCTAACAAAAATAAAGAAAGTAGATTTCTTGATAATGATAATGATGATGATGATTATGATAATGAAGCACCAATTCATATTGCTGCTAAGAATGGTTTCTCTGATGCTGTAATGCTACTATTAGCAACACCTGGTGTAATTATTAAACTTAAAACTAATGATGGTAAAACTGCTTACGACTGTTTTTTAACAAATTTTCAGCTTTATGATAATGAAGGTAATTTTGATATAGAAACAGTAAAAAGAGATCATTCAATAAAAGATTTACATTGTTTATTAAGTTTGGCTATTGCAATGGGTGATAATCTTATAGCATCACAATTATTAAAAGATAAAGATATTCTTAGTTATGAAGGTGAATACCAGTATTTACCATTAAATTTTATTATGGCGAGAAATAATTATAAATTAATAGAAGATTTTGTTATTTCTCTAACAGAAAATAATATTAACATAGATGTAGAATATATTGATTTTAAAGGAGAAAAACAACTTTTATTTGTAGAGTTATTTAAATATGCTATGAAGTTTAATAAGCTAAAAATAGCTACGCTGATTATAGATAAAATTAAAGAAGAAAACCCTAGTCTTTTAAGTTCTGCTGTTTTTGAAAACAACTCAACTATTTTAGAGTTTATAGCTAAAAATTATAACAATACATCAGAAACACGTGAAGTATTAAATTATACCATTGCAAGTATTCCTGCTAGTGTTAAAGAGAGTGATAGCTTTAATGAGCGTCTTAAACAATCTCAAATTGGTAGCAGCGAAGCTGAAAAACACTTATTAAGTTTTTGTTTAGAAACTATAGCTTTACAAAAGATCAAAAGGAAGCGAGCACAAAAAAGAAAGCTTGCCAATAATTAATCAACTAAACTGACAATGCAATTTGGTAGTAGTTACAAATTTGTGTCACATATTCTAACCTTGTTAAATTTTAATATATGACAAAGATTGGTGAATACTGCCGTAAATTAAACTGTTGTTTCAAGGAATGGTTTGCTTTCCTCGTCATTATCATTTTTGGGAAACTGGCTCATATCTTGTCTTTCCGGAACATCAACTATAAAACTCTCAGGGTTTTTTGCCGTACTTTCGGCGATTTCAATAGTTGTATCATTTGGTTTATATAATATTTTTACCGCTTTAAGTTCAGATATCTCTGGTTCTTCTCGAGTATGAGGAACTTTTTTTCCTATAGCTACTGCTTCTTGTAAGTCATTGAGGTGATAAAATTGTTCTTTATAAATTACCCACCCACCTTTAGTATCTATACTTTCATTGCTACCCAAAGCGGTTAAACTTGTTAGGCTGGCATTGTTATCAATATGAGCAAGGCATACATTGCATTTTGTATCTTTAAGTTCTGCAATGTCGATTTCATATACAGCTAAGTTTTCATATTTCAGTTCGCAAAATGTTTTTATAAGTAATTCTAATCTATTATTTTCTTCCGTTATTGCTCTTTGTGTACGTGCTGCTGTTCTTGATGCTTGAAACTTTTGTATTAGAGGTAATGCAAGATACGCACCGCCACCTAAACATATACAAGCTACTACACCCGTAGTAATATAGTAGAAAATCTCTTGAATAATTTGGGTATCATCTGCAGTATTGTTACTATTTACTATAACAGTGGAGTTTGATTCTCCTGTAAAGGGTGGTATATCGATATTTATTGTAGAGGCAGTGGTAGACATTATAAATCTGCTAAAAATACTTATACCTAGTGCAAATTTAGCAAAGGTATTAGCTAGTTTATTTCTAGGTTTGGGTATAGGAATTGCTGTAAAACTATTATTCCAATTGGTTGTAGTTGAAATAGTATTAGTAGATGCTTGACTTTCTTGAGTTGCTGCTGCATTAGGTATGATATTTGCGGGTGTTGTGTTGTTTGTATAGGATGTGGGGATCATTTATACTCCATGTATTTGCTAAAGCTATTAGCTATCTTTGATAGCAGTGAAACTGAAAAACACTTATTAAGGTTTGTTTAGAAGCTATAAGTTTACAAAAGATTAAAAGGAAGCGATTACAAAAAAGAAAGCTTGGCAATAATTAATCAACTAAACTGACAATGCAATTTGGTAGTAGTTATAAATTTATGTCATATGCTCTAACCTTGTTAGATTTTAACATATGACAAAAAATTGGTGAACACTATTAAAGACTAACCATAAATTAAACTGTTGTTTCAAGGAATGCTGTGCTTTCCTCGTCATTATCATTTTCGGTAAACTGGCCAGTATCTTGTATTTCCTGAATATCAACTATAAAACTCTCAGGTTTTTTTATTGTACTTTCGACGCTTGTATTAGGTATATCATTTAGTCCTTGTAGTATTTTTACTGCTTTAAGCTCAGATAGCACTGGAATTTCTTGAGTATGAGGAACTTTTCTGTTTATAGCTACTGCTTCTTGTAATTCATTGAGGTGATAAAATTGCTCTTTATAAAGTACCCACTTATCTTCAGTAGCCATGCTTTCATTGCTACCTACAGAGCTTAAAGTTGTCAGACTGACATTTTTATCAACGTGACTAAAGCATATAGGACAATTTTTATCTTGAATGTCTTTGATATCGATTTCAACTAAAGGCAAGTTTTTATATTCTAGTTTGCAAAAGTTATTTATTATTAAGTTATCAGGCTCTGTTATTCTTGGTTGTATAGGTACTCTTATTCCTTGTTGACGGTCTATTCTTGATTTGTGCAGAAGAAATAGAATCACAGAACTACCAAGTCCTATAGCTGCGAAACCTAGAAACACCATCTTAATAGTTAGCGATGAAGAGGTTGCTAATGTAGTATCTTCGGTAGTAGTAATATTTTCGATTGAAGTAGTGTTTGATGAACTACTCTCTATTGTTTCAGCTACAGCAAATGCTATAGATCTACATAAGATACCAATACCGATTGCAATCTTAGAAAAAACACTAGATACCATGTTTCTAGGTCTAGGTGCAGAGTTTACTGTAAAACTACTATTCCAATTAGTTGTAGTTAAACTAGTATTAGTGGATGCTTGATTATCTTGAGTTGCCGCTGTATTAGATCTGATATTTACGGGTGTTGTGTTATTTGTATTGAAAGAGGGGATCATTTGTACTCCATGTATTTGTTAAAAGCTATCAGCTATCCTTGATAGCAATGAAATTGAAAAATATTTATTAAGGTTTTGTTTAAAAGTTAAAGATTTACTAAAGATTAAAAGTAAATATAGACAAAAAAGTAGCTTGCCAATAATTAATCAAGTAAAGCGTCAATGTGATTTATTAGTAGTTATAAGATACACCTTCTACTTGAAGGTGTATCTTGTTAAATTTTAACACATGACAAAGATTGGTGAATACTGCCGGAAATTATAATGCTGTTTCAAGGAATGCTGTGCTTTCCTCGTCATTATCATTTTCGCTAAACTGGTTAGTATCTTGGTTTTCAGGAATATCAACTATAAAACTCTCAGGTTTTTTTATTGTACTTTCGACGCTTGTATTAGGTATATCATTTAGTCCTTGTAGTATTTTTACTGCTTTAAGCTCAGATAGCACTGGAATTTCTTGAGTATGAGGAACTTTTCTGTTTATAGCTACTGCTTCTTGTAATTCATTGAGGTGATAAAATTGCTCTTTATAAAGTACCCACTTATCTTCAGTAGCCATGCTTTCATTGCTACCTACAGAGCTTAAAGTTGTCAGACTGACATTTTTATCAACGTGACTAAAGCATATAGGACAATTTTTATCTTGAATGTCTTTGATATCGATTTCAACTAAAGGCAAGTTTTTATATTCTAGTTTGCAAAAGTTATTTATTATTAAGTTATCAGCCTCTCTTTTTCTTTGTTCAGCCTCTGTTATTCTTGGTTGTTGAGGTACTCTTGTTCCTTGTTGAGAAGGGAATATACCTAATATGCGTATAAAAAATAGAATGGTAGAACCCCCAATTCCTATAGCTATTAAAGCTATAAGAATAACCTCAAGACCAGTTATTGACGAAGAAGATTCTACTAATGCGGTATCTGCGGTAGTAGCAATATTTCTAACTGAAGTAGCGGTTGGTGTACTACTCTCTATTGTTTCAGCTGCAGTAGATGCTATAGATCTACATAAGATGCCAATACCGATTGCAATCTTAGAAAAAACACTAGATACCATGTTTCTAGGTCTAGGTGCAGAGTTTACTGTAAAACTACTATTCCAATTAGTTGTAGTTAAACTAGTATTAGTGGATGCTTGATTATCTTGAGTTGCCGCTGTATTAGATCTGATATTTACGGGTGTTGTGTTATTTGTATTGAAAGAGGGGATCATTTGTACTCCATGTATTTGCCAAATGTATATACACGTGGCAGTTGAAAATGCGGGTTTTCAGCAAGTGATTATAAGTTTTAAGCCAAGGCAGTGTTTCGCAGATTTAGTGTCGACTAAATCAAGAAATACTAACGCAGGATAAAAGCTTAGAAGCCTTGCCCTCTGGGGGCTATTAAAAAGATTTACTTTATCGTTAAAACACTTTGAAATGCACTTGCATTCCTGCAGTATTTTGCCTCGAATT
>CAKMZJ010000046.1 GCA_929200395.1 Candidatus Gorgonimonas eunicellae
TGTGGTCTACTAATAAGTTAAGTCAAAATTTTAATATCAAATAATATGCACTGTATTAAATATTATAAAAATACTGTAGCTTAAGATATTTTTTTATTGTAAACCATACAATGTTTGTTTTTGTGATTTTACTTCGACTTATCGAAAAATTACCAATAACATTATCAATTGTACTAGACAAATATAGGATTATTATGAACACAAACATATCTTTAACAGAAATTAACACACCTAATGGTGCTTATCAAACTGAAATAACAGTATCAAATGATGAAACTAACAATGTTTCATGTTTTAATCGAGCTACTAAAAAGATTAAAGATTCTAGGGCAACTATTTTTACCACTTTGGCATGTGCAAGTTTTAGTGGCATAATCGGCATGGTCTCTCATTTAGTTGCACAAACACAAACATTAACATGTGATTATATAATAGATCCTTCTAATCACACAGAAATAGAAAGTCAAATACAGAGAAGATCAATAGCCTTACTTGAGCATAATGATAATGCATTTTTTTATACATCAATAGCTTCTCATGCCCTATTAGGAGGATCATTATATCTACTACTAAAATACTTAAAGAAATAAAAAATATTTTTAATACCTCAAGTAAATAATCAAAGTAATTTATATTCTGTTATTATTTACTAGTCAACCTCGCCATTTTAAATAACTTATAATGCAAATAACAAAAAATATAAATAGATAATATGCATTATTAAGTTACTAAAATTAAGTTTGCGAAAAAAACTGATAAAGCTAAAATTATTTATAATCCACATATCACAATTAGCAATATTCCGCTTGATGCTTATAATTATATAGTGAATGGTAAACATGCAATAGAATGGGTAATGGAACGCCAAGGCCTGAGTGCTCATAAAGACAGCGGAATAAAAAACGACGCTAATAACTAGGCAATAGACACTATGCAAAATTCTAAGTATCCACTTGAATTATTGCAGTGAGTTATAACCGTTAGTTTAAAAACTAACGAGATTGTTAATAACCTGCCAAAGTTTGATATTGATTATATACACCTGCGTCTTCATCTATTTAGGTGTATAATATTAGTCAGCATTCTGCTAGTTCCTTTTATTAGCGCTTGAAAAGGAAAGCCGTGGCAATGAGTAATACCCAAGCTATAATCTAATTTAATATTGTCATTTAACTGTATTGTATATACATCATATTCTTGTTCAGGGTATAGATTTTTATCTAAAGTTTTAGTTTTCTTAATATGAGAAGAATAGCTATTGTGCTGATGATCATACGGCGAATCTTTAAACTTTGCAGTTATTTCTTCAGATTGTATAGCCGTCCAGTATACTATTTCTGTAGCTGTTCTATCTAGCCAGTTATTATAATCATCATCTGATATATCCATTATATTTTTAAGCTTAATTGTATCATCATGGAAAAAACCAGATAAAAATTCCTGTAAAATATCTTCTATAAAGCTTTTAACAGCATTAATGATTTCTATATTCTCGTAATGATAATCAGGATTTTGTCTCATTCCACGACTATAAATTACTGTAATAGCAATTATATTATCTAAAAGTGCATTCATATACCCTAAAACAGTACTTACAGGAAAGGCTAAATTATTTTTTAAAAAACTATATGCTGCTAAATTAGCATAAATTTCATCTATAAATTGGCTATCACCAAGATCTCTAAGTCCAGACCATGCTAAATCAGATCTGGATGTTTCTTTAACCCAACCGCTTATAGAACCAGGAAAAGCATCTACATTTTTTGATTGTCTTTCTGCTAAATTAGCTAAAGTGCTCCATTTAGGTATTCCTGAGATTGAGTGCTGTGCTTTTATTATACTGTCAAACACTATTCCATAACTAGCATATGAGCCTATATCTTTAGCTGCTTTTTTTAACCCTAGTATTGATTTTTCATGGGGGTGATTAATATCAGCTTGTTCTAAATGCCAAGCATACTCAACATAGTCTGTAGATGCCGTAAAACAGTATACATAAACATATTGTTTACCATCTGCAGATACATTTATTTGTAACGCATCATCAAATTTAATACTCTGATCCAATTCATCTATAGCTAATTTAAATAATCCTTTATTACGCGGAACTTCACTAGAAAGTTTTTCGGTTAAAGATAAATCTGCTAATGCTTTATGCATTTTTTGTTCTCTAGTAAAATCATTAAAATTTTCATTATCACGCTGAAATTTAAAATAAAAAACTTTACCTTGATTATCAATTAATTGTAATGTTCTACCACCGCAAATATTTCTTGTTACTTGTTTATCTGCTAAGATTGTAGCGAGTTTATTAGCTTCGTTATCATTACATATTTGCTCATCAACATTGTTTATATAATCTGTTATTTGTCTGCCTATGTTAATATTATGTGGAGAGAAATCATTGTTTGTATGGCAAGCAATTAGTAGTTCAGTAAAAAAAGGATTATGATAATCATCTTGAGGGGCTTCAGTAGAGTATAATAACTTTGAACTAACTTTAGGAAATTTAAAATCTTGTGCTTTTGCTTTAATAACTAATTGTATTAATTGATCTTCTGAAAATAAATCAGTGTATTTTAGTTTTCTTAGATACAAATTAGATCTTACATGATGCTTAGATTTATAAACAATATCTTCAAGTTCATTTCTAAGATACTGTAATTCTGCACGTTTTTTTAGCACCATAGGTAAGTCATTGGCAGTGAAAATACTGTGTAATTGCTTTAGCTTATTTGGAGCCATTAGCCTTTTACCCATTTTAATTATTAAATAAATCCAATCATCTGCTGTAAATTCGCTAGTGTCGTTTTCTACATATTTTTTAAATAGTGAGTATTTATATTCGCTAGTAAATTGTTTACCAGATGTTGGTTTTTCAAATGTAGGTAAATTAATTTTTCGATCAGTTAAATTATGGTTAGTTGTTACTTGATATTTAGGAAGATCTGTTGTAACTTTGCTAGTTTGTGCTTGTCTGTTGGTGTCGTTGTTGTTGTTGTTTAGTATTAAATCTTTGTTTATGTTGTTCTGTTTTAATTCCATTTTATCTCCGTTATAAATATAAATAATTGAGTGTTCTATTAAAATCAATTTTTTAGATTAATAAAATTTTCTAGGTAGAGTTAAAAACACTAAATTTAAGACAAAAATATTTTACAAAAATTCACTCTTTTTAAAGAAAATAAGCTTAAATTGAATAACAAAAATGAAATAAAAAATCTTGTAGATATCGGCTGTAATGATATAGTTATATCAATTATTGTAAAAAAACGTTTAAAAATAAACGGGGTAGATGTTACGGTTTTTCTTGTTTATATTAATCTACGAAGTAGTTCTACAAACCCTATTAACTTATTCCTAGCTCAAAGCATAAGATCACTTTATTGTTTTTAATTAATAATAATTAAACTTTTCAATAGTTTTTATCTCTAGGTTACGCGGCCTACTAATAAGTTAAATCAAAATTTTAATATCAAATAATATGCGCTGTATTAAATATAATAAAATACTGTAGTTTAAGATGTTTTTTATTTTAAAACATATAATGTTTGTTTTTTTAATTTTACGTCTACTTATTGAAAAGTCATCAATAACATTATCAACTAGAATAAACAAATATAGGATTATTATGGACACAAACATATCTTTAACAGAAATTAACACACCTAATGGTACTTATCAAACTGAAATAACAGTATCAAATGATGAAACTAACAATGTTTCATGCTTTAATCGAGTTGTTAAAACTATTACCCCTTCTAAGGCAAATATCAAAAGGTATGCAACCGCTATAATTACGGGAGGTATTCTTGGTCTGGTCGCTTATGCAGTCACATTAGAAAACAAACTAGGAGTTTATGATATAGTAGAAGATCCTTATAACATGACAGCAACAGATAGACAAATAGAGGATAAACTGAGCCATAATAATCATGTATCTTTTTATTCTTCAATCTTTTCTCATGCCATAATTGGGGTAGTAGTAATTATATTAGATAAATGGTTCTTTGCACGTACAGAAAATCCTGATTAAACAAAACTTAATAATATCAAAAAACATAAAATTAAATTACAGGTTATTTTACTTAAAAAGTAATAGCAAACTATTGAGAAATAGCTACTTTTTAATAAAACTAGGATTTATATATTTTTTCATCAATGCATCTGCTCGTTCTTGGTTAACTTTTCCACTACCATCATCGATTGCTTGAAAAGCTTTTACGAGCATTCGATAACCTTTTATAGGTAAATAGAAATTTACAATCCAATCTATATCATATTCTTTTCTAACATTTGTATAAGAATATATAAACAATTTTCTATGAGCCGTTATCTTACAATTATATTTATCAAGATGTGTTTTTAATGTTTTTGTTGCTAATTTAGTAGAAATACTAGCAACTTCTTTTAAAGGCGTTTGCAACTCTTCAGGTGTTAGTTTATCTAGCCATTGCTTATTTTGCACTGATTTATATAAACTTTTAGGAAATTCTGCAATATTAATTTGATAATCTTTTATCGTTTCATGGTAGCGTTCCTGTTTAATTTCACTATTTGCAAATAATTCATTGATTAAGTTAGGCTTTCTAAGAGCATCTTTTAAAATAATAAAAGCATCATTTATACAAGAATGCTCATCTTTTTGTCGCCCCCCTTCTACATATAATCGATGACACTTAGTTTCACCATATTCTTGCATTAATTTTACATATGTAGACTCTATAACGCCTTGAATTTTGGGTATTGTAAATACACTATCAAGAACTACTATAGATAATTCGTTATTGCTCTTACTAAGAATTACAGGAGTAACATGCCGCCCTTCATAACCCCCTTCTAAATCTAAAACAACACCTATCTTCTCGCTGTTATCTAGTTGTTGTGCTAGATTTAAAAGTCTATAGTAAATATTATAAGTTATGATATAAATATTAATATTGTATTTATTTTTATATGTATCTGCTATTGCAGCCATGCTAATCTTTGATAGCTGTAAAATTTTTATTTTATGCTTAAAAGTAGTTGTTCTCTCTTCGTTAAATTCTATATTTCTCTTTCTAACATCTGGCCGCAAGCTAGCAACACTAGGATTTTCTTTTACTATTTCTAAACCTCTAAGAATAATATCTTCATGAGGAAAAACAACTCCTGACTTTAAGAATTGCCCTTTAGTTTGACTACCTGTAACTCTGCTGTTAATTTCTGGTATCTTCTCTATTGTTTCTGTATTATTGCACAATATGTTTTCTGAAGTTATATTAGCCTTGTTTAACATTAATACTATCCTTAATTATTATTTAATTATATTAGACTATATTTTTATGAAAAAGTTTCTCTGTTAGCACCTACACCTTTCAAGGTGGGTAGCTTGTAATACTTCAGGAGAAGAGCTTCAATAATACAAAAGGTTAGTGGAGTTAATTAATGATAATAGAGAGTTAATTATGTATGCAGCAACAATTTCTAGTGCAATAATGGGAGCAACAGCATCTGCGGTATACAAATTAAAGTCAGTGTTCCAATAACAACTAAAATAATTGTAAATATTTATTACTTTTCTATTAGTTACAGGCATTCTACGATATTAAACAAACTTTAATAGCAATAGCAAAAATATACACATGGCAGATGGAAATGCTAGTTTTCATCTGCCATGTGTATATAGTCAATAACTTATTGAATCCATTGGCCATCGGGGTTGTGGATTTATTTCGGTGGGGCTGTCATCTTTAATATTGTTGCGAAGTCTATAATAACCAGCATAGGCAATCATTGCGCCATTATCAGTGCATAAGTCAACAGGCGCATAAATTACTTTGGCATTTAATTTTGCAGTGGCTTGTACTAAAGACTCTCTTAGGCGTGTATTAGCACTAACGCCTCCAGCTATTACTAACCGGCTACAACCTGTAGCTTCTAAAGCTCGCTTGCATTTTATTGTTAGAGTATCTACTACTGCGATTTCAAAGGCATAAGCTATATCAGCTATACTTTGATCATTAAAATTAGCGTTTTTTTTGCAATCTGCTATAGCATTCAGTGTATGAGTTTTTAATCCACTAAAACTAAAATCAAGCCCTGGTCTGTTAGTCATTGGTCGTGGAAACCGAAACCTTTTAGGATTACCTGATTGCGCATGCTTTTGAATTGCAGGGCCACCAGGGTAATCAAGACCAAGCATATTAGCGACTTTATCGAAAGCTTCGCCGGCGGCATCGTCAACTGACTCTCCCAAAACTTTATAACTGCCATAATCAGTAGCTTCAACTAACATGGTATGACCACCTGATACCAAAAGACCAACAAAAGGAAATTGTATTTCAGTATTACCAAGCATTGGTATTAGTAAATGTCCTTCCATATGATGCACACCTATAGCAGGGATATTCCACCCTAAGGCTAAAGATTTTGCTACACAACCACCAATTAGTAACGGTCCCATTAAACCTGGGCCTTTAGTATATGCAATTGCGTCTATATCATGTTTAGTTTTTTTAGCTTTAGTTAGTACATCGGTAATCATAGGTAAAATGCGTTTGATATGATCTCGTGATGCTAGCTCTGGCACTATACCACCATATTCTTTATGCATGGCAATCTGTGAATGCAATGAGTGTTCTATAAACCCTGTATCGCTATCGTATATAGCTATGCCTGTTTCATCACAAGAAGTTTCTATGCCTAATATCAGCATTATTTTCACCTAAAATAGCAGATGACTAAAAATTATCTGTTAAAAAAATTTTTAATATTAAATTAAAAAATAAGAAAGGAATGAGAGAAGTAAAAAACTTGTTGACCGCATATCTTCAAACAGAAGACATGCAATAACCGCAATTATAAATCTATAAAGTCTGAGCTAGTATCTAGAGTTACCTCTGCTTCATAGTCAACTTCAGGAAATTGAAAGCCAAATAATCTTAAAAACTCATCTTTATATAACTGGTAATCTGTTATTTCAGATAAATTTTCGTCAGTTAACTTGCTCCAAGTAGCTTTACAATGCTCTTGAATGCTATCTTGTAATTCAAGGTCATCCATGCGGTAGCGGTTCTGATCATCTAAAGTAGCGTTGTCGCTATACATGGTATTGTCTAATCTGACAATTTGCTCTATACAGCCTTCATGAAACCCTGCTTCACGCATTTTTTTATAAACTAATGCTATATAAAGCGGCATAACTGGAATAGCAGCACTAGCTTGAGTTACTACGCTTTTGAGTACCGCAATATTTGCCTTACCATTTATAGTGCTAGATAATTTTTCGTTCAGTTTTAATGCAGTTGCATCTAAATGCTGTTTAGCTTTACCTAAACTACCATTCCAATAAATTGGCCAAGTTAGCTCAGTACCAATGTAACTATAAGCAACTGTACGACAACCATCTGCCAAACAGCCGCTTTCTTGCAATGCGTCAATCCATAATTGCCAGTCTTCTCCACCCATAACCTTAACAGTGTTATCGATTTCAGCTTCTGTAGCAGGCTCTATTGTAGCTTCAAATAATTTGTTTTTATCGGTATCGACTGCTGTTGCGGTGTAGTTCTCGCCTATAGGCTTTAATACTGAACGATAAACTTCACCGCTATCTGGATCTTTACGTACTGGTGAAGCCAAAGAATAAACGACTAAGTCTACCTGTTGTAGATCTTGCTTAATGGTTTCAATAACTTTCTGTTTAGCAGCATGACTAAAGGCATCGCCATTAATGCTTTTGGCATATAGCCCAGCTTTTTTTGCTTCTTTTTCAAAAGCAACTGAGTTATGCCAACCAGCTGTTCCTGGTCGCCTCTCACTTGCTGGCTTTTCAAAGAATATACCTAAAGTAGCGGCATTGCAGCCAAAAGCAGCTGTAATTCGTGAAGATAATCCATAGCCGCTAGAAGCCCCGATTACTAATACTCTTTTAGGAGGATTTGCAACTTTAGTATTTGCTTTAGCATAATTAATTTGATTTTTTACATGTTGCTCGCAACCAACAGGATGAGCGGTTGTGCAAATAAAGCCTCGAAGTTTTGGCTTAAGTTTAACTTTGGTACTCATATATTCTCCACATTCTTATTACATACGACTTATACACCTGTATAGTCAGAAGCGTATTCTATGTCACATAAGAATAACATATTTAAAAGATATTTAGAAATAATTTAAAACTTATACTAAGTACAACTACTAATTGTTTGAATATAGAGAGAATTATATAATGTTGCTATTTTATATGTTTTCAACAAACTTAATGGATTAATTACATAACAAGGAAGTATTATGGATAAAGCATCCGGTTCACGGCAGAACATCTACATAGCGCCTACCTTCACTCATCAGCATGAAAGCCATGCAACTCAAACTAGCAATGATGTTACAGAACAATTTGGCCGTTTTAGCATAGCAGAAACAGATGCAGAACCTAAAATTCCTGAGGCAAAAACTGAAGACGCTGAGCAAAGTACTCGTATTAGCACTGTTACCGCACTAACAGTTGATAAACAAAAACAACAAAAGATCATGGCAAATATGTTTTCTAAAGTATTCTTAGATCTTATAAAAAAAACAGCTATTAATCCTAGTGATATGAGAGAAGCGGTCTTTATTCCTTGCATTAAAGATAATACCTTTTTTTTATCAATATCTCCACATGTAAACGCTCTAATAAAAGAAACACACAAAAATTCATTAAACTTCGAAGAAATTATAGATGCGATCATAGATGAACTTATATCCTCTAATATAAATATTACATTAACAATTATGTGCGACAATTTATTAAATTCAGCAAAACAATATGAACAACAAAAACAACAACTTAGTCTGTTTTTAGGGTTAAACTCTGAAGAAGGTAAACAATATATAGAAAACATTTATAAATTATTTATAGAAGGAGATACTCTTTATAATAGCTATTATGATTTTAATACAGACACTAATAACTGCGGGCCATATGTTTTTGAAAACGAAAAAGGGTATCTAAATAACTGTTTAACTGCTTTGTTTTATACTCTTGAAGAATTATTTGTAAAGAATGAACAATTAACATTACAGGTAGTATCCAATGTAATAAAGATTTTTAATAGTGGTATCAACAAATATGGTAAAGCGGTCTATACGTCTTTTTTTTTACAAAGCTATTCAAGCTGGACAGCTAAATTAATAGCTCAAGGAAAAATAGCCAAATATATTATTATTGATGAAACCTTTGATAAATCAAACCCAGAAGAAGATATCCGCATAACAAAGCATTATATGCCAGGACTATTTAAAGTAGAGAGTGATAAATCTTTAGTTGAAGATCACATTAACGAAAGGTTAGGTGAAAACACCTCAATAGCTTTAAAACAATCAGAAGAAGACTCTGATTATTATATTGTAGATACAATCAAAGAAACAAAAGATGATGAAATAAACATAACATCAACAAGCGATATTTCAGACAGGCAAGCTTGTATATTTGAGACTATGTATAATCCTGCCCCCGCAATTCTAATCACCAAAATATCATTTGATAAAACATACAAAGCAGACGAGTATATTAAATCTCTGATAGACACATTTAACAACGAAACCACACAAACACAAACAGATTTAGAATACGTAACATCTTTGATGAAATTTGCTGGTTCATTACAGCGGGCTCATATATATAAAGATGCTAATGGCAGATTAACATATTTTAATCTAGTTCCTGCCCTGTTAATTAAGCGCGGACTGTGGCTTACTAGGCAACCGTTCAATCTTTGGCTGTTAATAGATGCTGTACCCCCAGAAGAATTAGCTAAAGAATATTTAGATCTCTGTATTCAAATGTCAAAGATACTGCCTAATAAACAACATGACTAGTGTCATATTTTACCTACATCTGAGCGTTTGATAATATCTTTAGCGGCATCGGTATTGTAATTTGCTAGTCATATAAAGGCAGCTTTTATTCTAGCAACTATTACCTGCAAATAAAGCGGATTTTAAATTATCAACATAAAGTAATCATATAACAAGGAAGTATTATGGATAAAACATCCAGTTCACGACAGAACACCTACATAGCGCCTACCTTCACTCAAAGGCATGATTCTCAAACTAGCAATGATCTCATAGGACAATTTAGCCGTTTTAATATAGCAGAAATAGATGCGGAACCTAAAATTTCTGAGACAAAAACTACAGATGCTGAGCAAAGTACTCATATTAGCACTGCTAATGTACTAACTGTTGAGCAGCAAAAGCAACAACATATTTTAGTAAATCATTTTGTTCGTGAGTGTTTAATTCTTATAAAAAAATCAAATATTAATCCTGAAAATCTACAAGAACATATTCTGCTACCTTGCATTAAAGATAAAACCTTTTTTTTATCAATATCTCCACATGTAGACTCGTTAATAAAAGCAACACAAAAAAATTCATTAAACTTCGAAAAAATTATAGATGCGATCGTAGATAAACTTATATCCTCTAATCTAAATATTCAATTAATACTTATGTGCCGCAATTTATTAAATTCAGCAAAACAATACGAACAACAAAAACAACAACTTAGTCTGTTTTTAGGGTTAAACTCTGAAGAAGGTAAACAATATATAGAAAACATTTATAAATTATTTATAGAAGGAGATATTCTTTATAATAAAAACTATACTGATTTTTATTACGATACCAATAACAAAGGCCCATATGTCTTTGAAAATGAAAAAGGATATATAACTATTTGCTTCACCAGTTTTTCTTATACTTTTGAAGAGTTAATTATAAAGAATAAACAATTAAATTTACAGCTAGTATCCAATATAATGAAGATTTTTGGTAGTTCTACAAATAAATATGTTACAACGTTCTATACATCTTGTTTTCCAAAACACTGTTCAAGTTGGACAGCTAAATTGTTAGCTCAAGGAAAAATAGCTAAATATATTATTATTGATGACACCGATGATATATCAGAAATAAAAAAACTAGAAAAAGGTATCCGCATAACAAAGCATCATCTATTACCAGGGCTATTTAAAGCAGCAAAGGATAAATCTACAGTTGAAGATTACATTAACAATCAACTCGATAACAACACCTCCATAACTTTAAAACAGTCAGCAGAAGATCCTAATTATTATATTGTCGATACAATCGAAGAAACAAAAAATGGTGAAACAATCATAACATCAACAAGCGATATTTCAGATAGACAAGCTTGTATATTTGAAACTATATATCATAATGATTCCGCAATGATAATCACTAAAATATCATTTGATAAAACATACAAAGCAGACGAATATATTAAATCTCTGATAGACACATATAACAACGAAACCGCACAAACACAAACAGACTTAGAATACGCAACATCTGTGATGAAATTTGCGGGATCATTACAGCGGGCTCATATATATCAAGATTGCAATGGTAGAACGTCATTTTTTAATCTAGTTCCTGTTCTGCTTATGAAGCGTGGACTCTGCCTTACTAAGCAACCGTTCAATCTTTGGCTGTTAATAGATTCTAAATCTCCAGAGGAACTAGCTAAAAAATACTTGGGCCTATGCATTGAAATGCCAGAGATGCATCATAATGCTGAATATGATTGGTGTCATGCTTTACCTGAAGCTGAGCGCTTAAGAATAGCTTTCGCTACTAACAATAGGCCTTTTACTTTGCCTGCCCTATAAATACAACTTTTTCTATCAACTATTATCTGCAAAGAAAACAGATTTGACTTAACAACATAGATTATTTTCATAACAAGGAAGAACTAGCTAAAAAATATTTAGAGTTATGCATTAAAGCACCAACTATAAAGCCTAATAGTTTACATTTAATATTATTTTATATTCTTGTATATCATAATGACATAATGTAAAATATGAAATTTGTTAATTTTTTATAATCAACAGGATAGCTTGATAATTTATATTATTTTATAAGGATATTAGATAATATGTTGTATTTTCAAAACTCACTTAATGCTGGATCGCCTCTTAAACTGCGTCCCGATCTTAGTGAAGAAGTGCAAGATAGTAAAACCACATGGGAGCCAACACAAGCTAAATACCAAATAGTAGCTTGTGGAGATAGTATTAATTTTTCTCAGCAAAGTGGTTCCGACAATCAAAAACCGATAAGTCTTGGTAAAAGAAAAGCTGAAATATGCACTCCTAATAATGAAGCTTGCAACGATGCTAAAAAACAAAAACTTGTAGATACTAATCCAACTAGCAAAATATTTGCGAGCAACCCAAAACAGACCATTACTTTAAGCGATATAAATTTCTATGATAGCAGAAAATACCGATATAATTTGAATAAAAATTTCCCTGATTATGCATCTAAGTCAATAAATGAGTTGAAACACATACTAGAACAGCCATTAACTTCAAATCAATCTATAGGCGACCTATTTCTAGAAAAATTAAATGAGAGAATCATAACAGTTTTATCTAAAAAACCACCTGAAGACAAATTTGATCTCGATGATTTTTTTAAATTTTTAAATCCTGCACCAACTGTTATGGGCTTGTGGCGGATTTCTCTTTTCAAAGGTAAAACAATGCAAATAATTACGGAGCTACGACAGAGAATGCCAGTCCTATTGTTTTATTATTGGTTAGGCTATTATATACATAACTCACCAACTGGAAACTATAATGTTATAGAGTTTTCTAAATTTGTGACAAATTATATAAAACCTAAAACATGGAAAGATCTAAAAACCTTAAGTCTATTGTACGGTTTAAAATATATACCAGCAGAGAAACTTCAGGCTGCTATATGGTATCTTAATCTAGGTAAAGATATATCTGATATTATAAATAACCTGATACCAATCAATAGTATAAACGACAACTCTACATTAAGATGTAAGCATACTTTATTTAATATAGCGAGTTTACAAGGATTCCTAGATATAACTAATCAGAGCTTAAGTAACGAAAACAGAAGACTTTTTGATGAAATTAAACAAGAGTATGATAATATTACTAGTTATATCCCACCAGTAGAAGCTATGAATTTCGATAATACAGATATACAGCAGGAAATGCCTTATACCAATGGATTCATCCTTAAACTTGCTCAAAATAAAAAATATTATGGTTAGTACTAAATATACAGGTAGCAGATAGAAATGCTAGATTTCGAAGCTTAGTAAAAATGCATTTTCAAGTAGAAGGCGTATATCTGCGTACTCTTGTAAATGATTAAGTGCTTTATTTATTGAGCTATACTAGGCAAATTTCAACCTTCAGACCCGAGTAAAATAGCTTTTACAGGATTGATAATTTATATTATTTTATAAGGATATTAGATAATATGTTGTATTTTCAAAACCCACTTAATGCTGGATCGCCTCTTAAAATGCGTCCCGATCTTAGTGAAGAAGTGCAAGATAGTAAAATCACATGGGAGTCAACACAAGCTAAATGCCAAATAGCAGCTTGTGGAGATAGTTTTAATTTCGTAGCTTGTGGAAATAGTATTAATTTTTCTCAGCAAAGTGGTTCAGATACTCGAGAGCCGATAAGTCTCGGTAAAAGAAAAGCTGAAATATACACTCCTAATAATGAAGCTTGCCACGATGCTAAAAGACAAAAACTTGTAGATACTAATCCAGCAAGAGAAATATTTGCCAGCAACCCAAAACAGACCATTACTTTAAGCGATATAAATTTCTATGATAGCACAAAATACCGACATAATTTGAATACTAATTTCCCTAATTATGTATCTAAGTCAATAAATGAGTTGAAGCTCATAATAGAACAGCCATCAACTTCAAATCAATCTATAGGTGAACTGTTTTTAGAAAAATTAAATGAGAGAATCATAACAGTTTTATCCACAAAACCCCCTGAAGACAAATTTGATCTCGATGATTTTTTTAAATTTTTAAATCCTGCACCAACTGTTATGGGCTTGTGGCGGATTTCTCTTTTCAAAGGTAAAACAATGCAAATAATTACGGAGCTACGACAGAGAATGCCAGTCCTATTGTTTTATTATTGGTTAGGCTATTATATACATGCGTCACCAAGTATAAACCACAAAGTTACGGAGTTTTCTGCATTTGTGAAACAATATATAACATCTAATAAATGGGAAGATCTAAAATCCTCAAGTATATTGTACGGTTTAAAATATATACCAGCAGAGAAATTTCAGGCTGCCATATGGTATCTTAGTCTAGGCAACGATATACATGGTATTATACATAACCTACTACCCATCAAGAGTATAACCAACCTCTCCAGAGTAAGATGTAAGCATACTTTATTTAATATAGCGAGTTTACAAGGATTCCTAGATATAACTAATCAGAGCTTAAGTAACGAAAACAGAAGACTTTTTGATGAAATTAAACAAGAGTATGATAATATTACTAGTTATATCCCACCAGTAGAAGCTATGAATTTCGATAATACAGATATACAGCAGGAAATGCCTTATACCAATGGATTCATCCTTAAACTTGCTCAAAATCAAAAATCTTCTGATTAGTACTCACAAATCATATAGAAAATTTGTTGTTATTTTACAGATATTTGAATATTCTTCTAGTATTTTTATAAAATATATGTTATTATGTGCTCAGATCTTATACTGTGTTTTCTATGGATACAATCTCTATTAGGCTTAGATAGTAATCATTAGCTTTATTTCAAATTTTTGTATCTTAATTAACAGGACTTAATTTTAGTGCATACATCTTTTAATTAAAGATACGCATCTTTGTGTTTACCTAACAAGGTTTACTTTTAGAAAATCACTATTAGAATGCATAATACAAAGCATGTTTAAGTGTTTTTCGGTGAATATTGGTAGAGCACATAGCTAGAATAATCTTTTAGCTCTTAAATCTTGAACTATTTTATTGGTTTGATTTTACTAAATTGAACTAAGTAAGTGATCGGTTATAAGGGTTAAAATTATTTATTGCAACTGCGTATTTTTAAATAAAAATTGTATATATGCCTTTTTGTATGAAACCCGTATTTTCAAGCAGAATATGTACACTTTCTATTTAAAGATACGTAATTTCTGAAGCTAGATAAAAAAGATATAATTCTCATCAAATATTACCTAAGGGTAACAACCTATTTGCTGAAAAATTTAATCTTCGAGTAGAAGGCGTATATATAAAGTATAATATAAATCATTTAAAATTGATTTTACGAAATGATTATAATGATGATTAATGTTAATCAATGTATTTAACTGAAAATTAAAATAAATACAGTATATTTGCAGTATCTCTTGTTTATTAGCTGTACATAACAAGAGATATACTTCTTTTACTTGAAGATATTATATACACGCATATAGATGAAAATGCCATGTGTATATACACGTGGCAGATGAAAATGCCAGGTTTCAGGGCTAAGTAAAATGGTTTAATTCGAGGCAAAATACTGCAGGAATGCAAGTGCATTTCAAAGTATTTTAACGATGAAGTAAATCTTTTTAATAGCCCCAAGAGGGCAAGTTTTTTTGGCTTTTAAACTGCATTACTACTTTTTAATTTAGCACCACTAAATTTACAAAGTAGGAGCCTTGTTTAATAAGGCAAAAATTACTTACTGAAAACCCGCATTTTCAACTGCCACGTGTATCTTTAGGTAGAAGATGTATATACCATAAATATTAAAGAATGGAATTATCAATGAGTAGTGAAAATAACTATACGTGCTTTTCAGATTTAGGGCTATCAGAAGAAGTTCTTAAAGCAGTGGACGATTACGGATACAAACATCCATCGCCAATCCAGCAACAAAGTATCCCGCATATATTAAAAAACAGAGATGTTCTTGGGCTTGCACAAACCGGCACAGGAAAAACCGCAGCATTTGCTTTACCTTTAATTTCTAAAATAGACGCTAAAAATAGGTCTCCTCAAGTTTTAGTTATTGCCCCAACTAGAGAATTAGCTATTCAGGTAGCAGAATCATTTAAAGCATATGGTAAACATATCAAAGGGTTTCAATCTATAGCTATTTATGGCGGTCAAGATATGCGCCAGCAGCTTAGAGCTCTTAGCAATGGTTGTCATGTTGTTGTTGGTACCCCAGGACGGGTGATGGATCATTTCAGACGCAAATCTTTAAATGTTAATTCAGTAAAAGCTGTAGTCTTAGATGAAGCAGATGAAATGCTACGCATGGGATTTTTAGATGACGTAGAATGGATAATGCAGCAGTTACCAAGCAGCAAACAAACAGCGCTATTTTCTGCAACAATGCCATCTACTATTAAAAAAATAACAGCTAAATATTTAAATAATCCGGCATATGTAGAAATAAAATCAAAAACTTCAACTGTAGAAAAAATAGAACAAAAATTATGCGTGGTTGCTCGTCATCAAAAAAGTAATGCCTTGTTACGTATTCTAGAAGTAGAAAAATTTTCTGCAATGATTATTTTTGTTGCTACTAAAACTGCTACAGTAGATGTTGCTGAAAGAATTAATAAATCAGGATTCTCCGCTGCAGCATTAAACGGCGACATGAACCAAATAGCAAGAGAAAAAGTAATCAAAAAGCTAAAAAATGAATCACTAAATGTAGTTGTTGCAACAGATGTAGCAGCACGTGGTTTAGATGTCGAACGAATTTCACATGTAATTAATTACGATATACCTTTCGATTCCGAATCTTATACTCACCGTATTGGTAGAACAGGAAGAGCCGGCAGAAGCGGAACTGCTATTTTGTTAGCTACACATCGTGAGCGCAACATAGTACAAAATATCGAAAGAAATACTGGCTGTAAAATTATTAACATGAGTGTTCCACGAATAGAAGACATCAAAGAAGTTAGAACACAAAAGTTTATAGATGACATACTAGCTATGCAAGCAGACAGTGCTAAATCTACAGAGCTTGATGAGTTGTTAGCTAAAGTAAAACAGCTAGATCAACTTGATTCCGATACTCTTATTAAATCTTTGTTTGCAATAATACAAAAATTCAGACCAATAATTACTAAAGAAGTTGAAGATACTTTTACTAAAGAAGCATCACCTAGAAACAGCAGACCTAGAAGCAACAATACAAATACGAATACAAATAGTTATAAAAACGACAATATGACTAAATATCGTGTTTCTGTAGGTCGAGACGATGGTATTTCTCCTGGCGATTTAGTAGGAGCTATTGCTAACTCATCTGGAATTTCTAGCAAAAATATCGGGCAAATAAAGCTAGGAAGAGAGTCTTCGTTTATCTGGCTTGCTAATGATTTATCTAAAGCAACTTTAAGTCTGCTAAAGAAAACAAGAGTACGTAATAAAATTATGGGTCTAACAACTTATAAAGATACTAATAGAAGATCTTTCGATTACAACTCTAAAAGCCCTTCGACTTCAAAGTCTGGTAGAGTAGTAAAACGCAAGTATTCTTACTCTTAATTTATACACGTGGCAGATGAAAATGCTAGGTTTCAGGGCTAAGTAAAATGGTT
>CAKMZJ010000047.1 GCA_929200395.1 Candidatus Gorgonimonas eunicellae
ACATCAACTAATCAACTAACTATATGATGTTATTTTAGTGTTTATAAAAATGGTTTAAAAAAAGCAGTTGCGGATATTGCTAAATTAGCTAGTTACGGATTAATATTTGATAGTATTATAGAAGCATATCATGGAATACTTGATGTACCTAGTCGCGGTGACGGTTGGTCTGCTATGCGTTTTATTGATTATACACCTAAATCTGATAAAAACAGTGCGCTTTATCCTTGTTCTATGAGTAAGTGGATATCAAGAAATCACAGATCTGATATTAGCTACTCTGGAATTAGAGACCTAGGAGATAGCAGTTTTTTCAATCATTATTATAATCCTAGTTTAAATAATAAAAGTAGTCTTAGTCGTTATCCTGAAAATACCAAAGAAATATTAATATACTGTAGTACTTTATTAAATAATATGATCGCTATTGTTATTCTTTATGCTCACGGCAAAAGAAATACTGCAAACTATAATTTTAAAAATTTAGAAGTAATATTAGAAGTACAAAATTTTATAGAACAAATTTTAAATATTTTTTTAAAAGAGTACTATGAAAATAATACTATTTCTATTAAATCAATATTAAATATAAGCGATGAAGATTATAATAACTGGCTAAAACGCACTAGTGAAGAAATAGTTTATTGGACAATGAAACAGCCTGAAACTAATGATTGGAAGCGAACACTAGTAGATGAAAATTATGTATCCGAAATAACAAAAACTTATCAATTAAGTTATGTAAAAGATATTCTGCAAACAGGATTTTTAAATACAGAGCTATATCCTGATCAATATTCTAAGTTTACAGAAGACAGCTTGCACGCACTTCTGACTAATGAATTGAGTTTAGGTTTAACTCATGGTCTTAACTTTCCTTTGAAAGCATTTATTAACGGTGTTTGTCTTATGCTTACTAATTTAATTATAAACGGCTAAAAAAATAATTAATAATTAGCGCAAAAAAAAGATATTAACAGTTATTCAACAATATAAAATGTTGTCTTAAAACAAACAGAATATAAGTCTATAGGGGCTATGTTTGATAACGTTTTTTGATTTGGATCAATACCTTGCTCTAATAGCTTTCTAACTACAAAATTAAGATCGTATATAATAGCATAATGCAAATAACTCATTCCTTTATCATCTAATGGGATATCATTGACATTAACTGGGAAAAAATGTAATAACCATAAAACATATTTTTCTTTTTTATGTTCAATTAGGTAGTTAATGGGGGTTTTTTGCTGATAGTCTTTGGTATGTAATAAATATCTGCCACCTTTTGCTTGTGCTAATAGTTGACAAATATATCCGTAACCTAATTTTGCAGCCTCATGCAAAGCAGAACTTTTTTTATAGTTTATATCTTTGTTTAAAGGATGATCATTATCTAATAATAAATGTATTATTTCAACTTGTTTCATTAATACTGCTAAAGTTAACATAGATGTGCCATCTATAGTTGTGAAATTATGATAGCTAATCCCATCTTGTAAACAAATATTAATTATCACCTTTATTATTGGTATATTTTTATTAAATACTGCATATACTATAGGGGAGTTGAATTTATGATTGAATTTAGAAATCCACATGAGTCTTTGGGTTTTACTTGCATCTTTTAGCATTGCTAGTAATTTTTTAGATGACCCTTCTTGGTTTATGGAATTGCACATTTTTGTGAATTCTTTTACATCAGGTAGACCATATGATATTAAAGTAATTACTAATAACGCTATTGAAAAAAATATTTTTGTTTTTGTATTCATTATTATAAAATTTGATATGTAAAGTTAAAATTATGAATAAGCTTATAAAATGTATATACATTAAAATATGTAAAAAATAAGTTGTACATATTTCAATGATTATTGTCAAAGTGTATATTGCTTTTACTTTATAATATTAAAATAATTTTTCTTTTTATAAGTTTAATAACTCTATGTATAACTATAATAACATTATTGATGTTTAGCTTAAAGAATTATATAAATATTTATTTAAAGAAAATATTATTACTAAATATACAGATTAGCGACACTACTTTTTTCAGTAACGATTAATAGATTCACAAAGATATTTATAAAACAATATCTTAAAAAACAGTTGTATTAGTTAGTAAGGCTTATTGTATTTTATGAAAAAATATTTCATGTTAATTCTTTTGATACTATATGGGTGTGACTATACTATAAAAGAGTATCATCTAACATATCAAGATGCTATCAAAAGTGACTTATTTAATAGGGGTTGGCTACCTGATATTCTACCAAAATCTGCAACTCACATAAGAACAAGTAACGATCTTGAGTTAAGTTTATCAGCAGGTAGCTTTCTTTTAGAAGAAAAAGATATTCAAACATTTTTCTCTAAATTAACGAAGTCAAAGAAAAATATAAATTCATTTATATATATATCTAACGATTGCGTATGGAGTTTTTTAATAGATGATAAAAATAAGTGCTTAATTAGATATGCAATGTTTATGCAAAAATATTCTAAATATGAAGATTGGTAAAAGAATAAAAAATTGTATTTTAATTCAGGAACTAGCTTTGTTGAATAGCAAAAATAATAAATAGATAAAACTTATTTAAAGGTAATGTTAAGCAATTTCAAATAATTTAGAAATATTAAGGTTAGCTAATTCATTTAATGCTCTTAATGCAATAAAATATTGTATCATATAGTTTTTCAGAGGTTCCTTAAGGCTGTATGTTATTTTTATAAGATAATGTTTAAAATAAATTTAAGTAAAACTTTTTATCAATTAGCAAATAAATTTTATAATATTGTGCAACAAAGATAAAGTTTGTTTGTCTAACAATAGTTACTTTATTTTTCATCAACTATATAAAAAGTTAAAATTATGCAACCAATATCTAATAATGATCTTTATACTAGTACTACTAGCAATAATATAACCACAGTTCCAATTCAAGAAACATCTAGAGCATCAACTCAAGCGACAGCTGAATATCCAATATTAAATAGCAGAAAAATAACTAATAATTCATCTAATCTACAATCTGAAGATTCAATATTTATTAATAAGTGGTTTCCAATGAATGGAGCTAGTATTTATAAAAATTTTCATGGGTTATTATCAATAGATAGTTATTTTGCTATCTATTGGAAAGGAGTAGCAAAAGAATATAATATGTCAGATGAAGATATTAAAAAAATACGCTCAGAAGCTAAAGACACAGGCAAACTTTATAGCGAGATACTAATAAATCATATTATTGAGCTATATGCTGATAAAAATACAGAAACAATACTTTTAGATTTTTATAATAAACTTAAGCGAGTTAATTACTCTTTATCTCAAACTCTAAAACATTGGGTTGAAAGTATAGCAGTAGATTTTAATAAAACAACATCATTATCAGTACATCATGATGTTACGCAGTATGAACCTCGGGGTTCAACTTATTCTACAAAACAAGCTATACCCCATCCTATACCTCAAAAAGTAAGTATTAGCAAGCCACCGCAAGTTTCAATAGGTTCAAACATACAAGTTACAAATAATTCTTCTGTAGATTCAATATTAATGAATAAATGGTTTCCACAGCCAGATGATCCCATGTACAAGCATTTGCACGATATTTTATCAATACATAATTTTGACTTATGTAATTGGGAGAAATTAGCATCTCAATACGGCATGACAGTAGATGATACTGTAACTATTAAAACTGAAGCAATGTTTAAAACAAAATATTGTAGTGAAGTACTTATAGATCTAATTCTTGAAAAACAAAAAACTATTGATGAAACCACAATACTTTTAGATTTTTATAACAAACTTAAATTAGTTCATGGTAGCTTAGCTAGTGAGTTATTAGAATGGGCTAAAACACAACCAACAAATCCACGTCTTTCTAAAGTAAAAATAAATGATAATCATATTAATTACTATGAACGCCTAAAAAAATCTTCACGTGGTTATACAAATAATCAAACTGTAGAGTCAATATTAATTAATAAACAACTACCGCAAAAAGGTGATGATATATATGATTTTTTGCATAGACAAGCATCAAAGTACTACTATAACACTATTTCTAGCGATCTCAGTGGAACATTTAGTAATAATGTATTAGAATGCTATAATATTCAAACCGTTAATGAGCATAAAAGTTTTACAGCTGAATCTATAAATAAGAAAATGTTACCTAGTGAACTTCTTGTGAGTAAAATAGAGGAAATAGGAAACAAGAAAACAAGGCTTTTAGGTTTCTATAAAAATATTAAAAAGATCGACAATGAATTTGCTAATATCTTACTAATTTGGGCTGCAAATCAGCCAGTAGTATATTAAAATTACGCATAATCTCAGGATTGTTCTTTTTTTACTTGTGCTATTTATTGCAAAAAATCAAGAATAATCTTTATAGGTACTAGAGGCTTTGTTGAATAAGAAAAATAAAGTCTTGATATTATCAAACAATCAAACATATAGTGTGTTTGTGTTGTATTGTAATTTTTGATCTAAAAAACCTTATTCAACAAAGCAATATTAAATTTAATTTAATAACAGCACTACTTTGACAGTATTAACTTAATAAAAATCTTAGATGTATAACCCTAAAGTGTGGTATGTGTTATACACTAACCTATGGTTTAGGGGTTTATTATAAGGTATAATATTTCATAGATGCACTAAAGCAAAATTTATTACTTTCATAAACTATCAAAACAATGTTATAAGACTAAAATAGTTAAAAATCATCTTCTATTTCATCGTTAGGGTGTAAATCTGCATATCTTTTATTTAAATATAAATTACGTTTCATCCTGTATTTGTCTCCATAGATTAGTTTGTCAATACCGATAAATTTAGATCTTTTATTAATTATTTTTATGCCTGAGGTAGTGTATCTAGATGATTTATCTAGATAAAACTCTGGAAGTAATGCGGCATCAGCAATTTTACCAATGGCACTACTAAATGTAGCTGAGCTTAATAAGGGTAACTCTAAATATATCCCATCTTTTCCTGTCCAAGAAAAAATAGTTCTGCCAAAACTATTATAATTATATTGATAACCCAAATCTGTGGCGACATCGACAATACCTAATACCCCTACAGTAGAATTAATAAAAAATCTTTTACTAGCATTAATCATATTATCGCTATCTGCCTGTAAACCAAAGTTCACAGCATTGCGAAACTCTCCAAAATTTTTATATACATTATCAATGCCTTTTTGTAGCTTTATAGGTAATGCATGTTTATACAGTTTAGCTATAGGCCTTAATATTAATTGATCAAGCAAATAATTAACGCTAAAAAATACTCTATTTATTTTTTCTAAAGGATCTCTTTGACTATAATCTACCTTATCATAATGAGAATAAGAAACTGTGCTATATGCTGTGCTCATTAAAATTAGTAGCATAGCAGTGATAAGTTTTATTGATTTGTACATAATATTCCTAGGTTATATTCAATAATTATAAAATTATATTATGTTATCTTTAATTATATAAGTTTTTTTATATCTTAGTTTAACTTAACTTTAGTAATTTAAATTAATTTACAAATAATAAATAATTTTATCGATTTTGTCATCAATCTAATATTATTTACATATACTAAATTTAATATAATATCACTTGATGTGTTATTTTGAATACTGAATTAAGGCAGTTATTAGGAGTACTAGTTAATAAATATTTTGTGGCTGGCAACTATTAAATTTTTTAAGTAAATAAACAGGTATGCAAGATATGTGCTGTATTATATTACTAACCTAAAGTAAAAAAAATAATATACGATGAAATAAGTAATTTATAGTATTAGGTTACTGTTAGATTTAAAAAAGTTAAATAAATTTCACTCGTTAGTTATCTGCTAAAATTTGAAAATTAAGGTATTTTATGAAATACAAAAAACATTACTTTTTTATATTATTATTTAGTGCTTGTATTAATAATACATTTGCGGAGGTAGATGAGCGATCAGTTAACGCTATGGTTCTTAAAACTATAAATAAAGATCCTATATTAAAAGCAAATTTACAAAGAATAAAAAGAAAAGAAACACAAGTTGATTCCGCTAGATCTGACTTCTTTCCTATAGTTGACGTATCTGCAAATGCTACAAATAAGAAAACTTTAACAGGTAATAAGCCTAGTGAAGTAACTAAAACTGCTAATATATCTGTATCTCAAGAATTATTTTCAGGATTTAGCACTGTATCTCTAGTAAAACAAAAGAAAAAAGATAAAGATTCTGCCTACTTCAATTATTTAGCCGAAGTAGATAAAACTTCACTAAATGTTATTACTGCGTATTTAAATTATTTGCAAAAAAAAGAAATAGTAGATTTATCTGCGGCTAATCTTGAAACACATATCGCAATATATGATCAAATAAAGCAAAAAACTGATCAGGGAGTAACTAGAATTTCTGATTTAATTAAAGTAGAAAGTCGTAAAGAAAGAGCACATGCTGGTTTGTTAGTAGCAAAAAATAATCTCCATAAGGTAGCCACCGAATACTTTAAACTAACTGGGGTTATGCCAGAGGCTTTAGTAATTCCAAATATAAATAAATTAAAATTACCGCAATCAGTAGATGAAGCATTGCAAATATCATTGGTAAAAAACCCAAAAGTAATGGCTTCTATATCAGACATAGAATCTTCTGAATATTCATATAAACAACAACTAGGGTCAATATCCCCTAAATTGACATTAAACGTTTCTAAAGATTGGGAACGTACAGAAGATCAAAATACAGTAGACAGTCATGAAATAGGCTTAACATTAAAATTAAATTTATTTAATGGTGGCAGAAACAATGCTGAGATTAAACATGAAGCTTATGCCTTAGAAGAAAAAAAATATAATAGAGTGTCTATTCTTGATGACATCAAACAACAACTAACTTCCTCTTGGAGTTCTCTTGATATCTTAAACGAAAAAATTACACACTTAGATAAACAAGGACAAGCAAGCAAGCGAGTTGTAGTAGCATATAGAGAAGAATTAAATATTGGCAAACAAACAATCATTAATGTGTTAGATAGCGAGAATGAATTATACCAAGCAAATATCTCTCTTACTAATGCAATTTATGAAAAAATGTTAGAAAGCTATAAAATACTATTTTTAACAGGTGATTTACTACCACAATTAAATTTAGATATTAAATTATAGAACTTAATATTATATTTTTAGTCTATAAAGCATATGACTTTTGTTTTAAAAAGAATTATTTAAAAGTAGAATCTTTTGAATAATTCGTCTATCAAGGTTTTTTAGCTGTTAAACTTTGCTATTAGTTTTAATTTAATGCTCTCCACTGTGTAAAAATAGTATCCTCTTTTAACAGCTAAAATCCCCTTAATAACAAGCTATCTTAAACTTAAAGTAATACTTATATAAATAATTGAAGAGTTATAACATTTAAGATATCATACGGAAATCTATAATTTAACTTAGTTTAATTTTTACTATATATTTAAGTGAAGATTAATATAAAAACATCAAGGAGTAAGTTTTGGCATTACTTGAAATATTAGAATATCCAGATGAAAGGTTACGTCGAGTTGCAAAACCTGTAAAACAGTTTGATGAATACATCAAACAAATTGTGGCAGACATGCTAGAAACCATGTATCATGCACAAGGCGCTGGACTCGCAGCAACACAGGTAGATATAGACAAACGTATAGTAGTTATTGATATATCAGAAACTAGGGATCAACCCGAAGTTTTAATTAACCCTAGTTATAAAGCAGTAGGTGATAAAAGATCTGAACTACCAGAAGGCTGTTTATCGGTACCTGGATTTTACGACTCTTTAGGTCGTTATGATCATATCATATTAACAGCTACAGATGCCGACGGCAATTTGTATACTAAAGAATGTACAGGCATTATGGCTGTTTGCGTACAGCACGAAATAGATCATCTAGATGGCAAATTATTAATTGATGAAATTTCAATGCTAAAAAAACAACGCTTTGAAAAGAAATTAACCAAAATTCGTAAAATGCAAGAAAGAGCTAGATAAACACAGCAGCTAGGCCCAAAAAAGAAAAAAATCCAATAACATCAGTGATTGTTGTCAACAATATGCTACCAGCTAACGCTGGGTCTATTCCAAAAGACTTTAATACTACTGGCAAATAAGCACCTACGATAACGGCCATACTCAAATTAATTGTTATGGCACAACAAATAATAATAGAAATTTTTATATTTTGAAACCACAGCCAAGATATTATTCCTATAATAACTCCCCAAAGTAATCCATTTAAGAGCCCTGAAATAAACTCACGACTTATCAGCCACCTAAGATTGTTCTTACTAATTTGTCCTAATGCCATACCACGAACTACTAAAGTTAGAGTTTGACTTCCAGCATTGCCTCCCATACCAGCAACTATTGGCATTAGTACAGCTAAAGCAACAAGCTGATTTATGGTTTCTTGAAAAAAACCTATTACCGATGCAGCTATAAAAGCTGTAACTAGATTTATTCCTAACCATACAGCTCTTCTTCTTGCAGTTTTAAGTGGTGCAGCAAAGGTATCTTCATCGTCATCAAGACCAGCCATGCTCATCATAGAGTGTTCTGCATCTTCACGTATTACATCAACTACGTCGTCGATAGTTATTCGGCCTAATAACTTACCGTTTTGATCTACAACTGGAGCAGAA
The DNA here is from genome assembly GCA_929200395.1 of Candidatus Gorgonimonas eunicellae. Taxonomy (GTDB): domain Bacteria; phylum Pseudomonadota; class Gammaproteobacteria; order Pseudomonadales; family Endozoicomonadaceae; genus CAKMZJ01. Next base: position 8,689 of record CAKMZJ010000047.1, read on the forward strand.
ACCAAATCTTGGCGTTCAAATAACAATGCTACTTGACTACTTTTCATATTTGCTTCAATAGGTTTAATATCTTTTAATAAAATATTACTTACCATATTTTCTGCATCTGTTGATAGTAACAAGGTTATAGGCAATATGCCTAGATATTGATCATTTCTATTAACAACTAAAATGCTGTCGGTATTTTTAGGTATGTTCTTGTGTTGGCGTAGATAACGTAATACTACATCTACCGTAACATCTGATCTTACTGTTATCGTGTCTACATTCATAAGACCGCCGGCAGAATCTTCGGGGTAAACTAATACCTCTTCGACTCGTTGGCGATCTTGATAATCCATTGAGTCTAATACTTTTCTTGTTATAGTGTCCGGGAGTTGTTGCAGTAAATCAGCTATATCGTCTACGTCTTTGCCATCTAAGATAGATTTAAGCTCTGCTATATTCATGCGATTTAAAAAGAAATGTCGCACTTCATCGCTTAATTCTTGTAGAACATATCCTTCTTGCTCTCGATCTATCAATCTCCAAAGCAAGCTTCTTAATTTAGGCGGTGATGATTCTAGCAAATGTGCAGAATCTGCTGGTGGTAAACTATTAAGCATACTACGCAACTCTGCTGACACACCATTTTCTAGTGCATCATTTAATTTTTCTAGTGCATCTTCGCCGATGCTCAACTCTAATGCATTAGCCATAATACAGTCCTAAGTATTTATTATAATAACGTCTATATAAGATAAATCATTTGCATATGTATATCCTAATTGTGTAAAGATAATTAATAAAGAGTATATTAGTTATCCAGCTAAAGTCATGTTTTCTATTAAAATAGATCCCGATATAATACTGTTACGCTGGTCTATATCATTACCTACAGCGGTTATATTCTGAAACATATCTCGCAGGTTGCCTGCAATAGTAACTTCTGATATTGGGTATTGTATTTCGCCATTTTCTATCCAAAACCCTGAGGCTGCTCTAGAATAAGTACCATTGACTAAATTTACACTTGATCCCATAAGTTCGGTAACTAAAATACCTGTTTTTAGATTGCTAATTATATCTTGTTGTGATTCTGTATTAGGCTTTATAAATACATTACTAACACCACCAGAGTTTGCTGTGCTTGTCATATTGAGTCTTCTAGCTGAATAGGTACTTAATAAATAATTTGTTAAGATGCCTTCATTTATAAAATCTTTTTTTCTGGTTGCTAAGCCGTCCTGATCAAAACTAGAAGATCCAATTTTTTTAAGCAGATGAGGATTTTCATAAATATGTACCCAATCAGGAAAGATTTTTTTATTTAACTGATCTAATAAAAAAGATGACTTACGATATAAAGCACCACCACTTATTGCTTTGAGAAGATGGGCAACAATACTACTAGCTACTTCAGCAGAAAAAACTACAGATACATTATTTTGTGATTTTTTCTTTGCTCCCAATCTTTTTAGAGCACGTTCTGCTGCTTTAGTTCCTACATAGTTTGCAGTTTCTAACTCTAGAGGATCTCTAGCTGATGTATACCAATAATCGCGCTCCATGTTGTTGTTTTTTCCTGCTATTAGTATAGCAGACAAACTATGACGGCTTGTTAAAGTGCTACCCATAAAGCCATGGCTATTAGCATAAATAGAACAACCCTGATGTGTAGTTAAACTAGAGCCATCTGAATTAATAATATTGTTATCAGAATTTCTACCAGCTTCTTCACATTCTTTAGCTAATTCAATTGCTTGATTTGGATTTATATCCCATGGGTGATAAAGATCAAGATCCATGATTTTAGTCGCCATTAACTGTTTTTCAGCTAAACCAGCGTATTGATCTTCGGCGGCATACTTACAGATATTGCAAGCAGCTTTCACTGTATCTTGAATTGACTTAGAGCTAAAATTAGCTGTGCTAGCAGAACCTTTTTTTTGGCCAAAGTAAACGGTAACCCCTATTCCTTGATCACAGTTAAATTCTATATTTTCAACGCTACCCATTCTAACATTAGTCGCTAAACCAGTGTCAAAATTGATTCCTACCTCACAAGATGAAGCACCATTTTTTTTTGCTTCAGCTAAAACCATTCGAGATATTTCTTGTAGCTTAGGTTGTTCTAGTTGCGGATCTATTTTTATATCTTGCGACACTTTAATCTCCTTTATCAACAAATATTAGCTATACTTCGTTTAATATGAAGATATAGGATCTTATAGCTAATAAAAAATAAACTTTAAGCGGAATATTATAAGAATACTGCTTACATTTCAAAGTTTTTCAACAAAATAAACCAAAATTTTTAGTTTCTTGTAGATATTCAAGGTGTTTAGGTAATAGTTTTCGTTAAATAATATTTTTTATTTAAGGTTAACTATTTAAGATATTTGTTGCTAAAAGTGTTATATGCTAAAATACCAGCATCACTTTCTATAAAAAGTGTGTTTTTCTTAAAGGTATCTTGTTTTACAAGTCGATTTTGGTTTATTGAATAAGGTATCAAATCTAATTTAGCTATTTATATTTGTACTAAAATTAAGAAATAGTAGCAAAAAATAAAAGCTGTGTTTGTTTTTTAAAAGGATTTTAGCATATGGATTATGGCGTACAAGTTAGATCACCAAGTTTGTGGGATATTCATTTAAATACTCAGAAAAAGCCAATTGTAAGGTCTGTAAGTTCTCGGGAGTTAAACAGGGTAGATAATGCCAAAAAGGTTACTCAAAGCAGATTTACAAAAACAGATGGAAGACCTAAATATCAGCATGCATCAAATGTAAATCAAGCAAAAAATAAGCCTTTCACTTCAATGGGATGTACTATTGTAACTTCACACAACAAGACTAAATTTCACTTAATTGGAAATCAAGGATGTCGTAGGCCCCAACCTATAATGGGTATTAATATGTTATTACAAAATAATAAGTATTAGTAAATAAGGCTAAAAGTTTACTCCCCCTCTTTATTATGTATAAAACTAAGCATATTAATAATTTGGAGTCCGTATCCGTATCCTTCTTAGTAGGTAATTACTAGCACGAGATATAGGATTAAAACTATTATATACTCTATCATGTATTCTTTCTAATCCCGAAGCAGCTGTATTGCCTGCTGATCGTGTGGCACTATGTAGTACATTACTAATTCTATCACGAGTTATACCGGTGCTTTTCTGTGATTTTTTCGCTTTATTATAATCTTTGCAAGCTTGTTTTATACGTTTTAGACTATTTAATGTTACATCTGTATTTAAATAGCATGTTAACCACATATAATCATCAACATTATCATCGCATGAGTGCATAGTACCTGGGGGTAGTATGGTTATTAACTTCGGATATTTTTTATCTAAATAAAGCAAAAAAGTAACCAACTTACTTGGATTAATGCCATAAGATGTAATTGTTTCTTGATAATTTTTAATTTCTTTAGCTAAATTTTGTCTTATAGGAGATACTACATCTTCCTCTGTATAAATTTTGCAATTACTTACATGGTCATTTTCAAAAAGTTCTTTGCTTTGTAAGCCTGAGTTAATATCTTGTTTAACCTGTTGTATCGCACATGAAAATGATTTTCCTTGCTTAAAGTAAGCATTAAGTTTAAATAACCACCATTCGGCTATTTCTATGCTTTTGTTAGTTAACCCATCATATTTTTCTGGGAAAACTAAATATATAGGTGAGTGCATTTTTGCGCATAAAGCGTAAAAATTATTTTCTAGATTCTCGTACCTACCTCCCTTGCAATGCGAAAATAAGCTATAAAACAATGCTATTTCAATAGTGCGAAAATCAATACTCCTATTTAAATGTTCTTGGTAAAGATAAATATTCTGTATAAACTGTAGTAGATATTCTTGGTTGTTTAATGAAAATATTTTTTGTGAGATAACCAGCAAATTCTTCTCAAAAACTGAATTTGGCAATAAAAGAGTTGTATCATCTAAAAAATCGTTTATTTTCATATAACTAGTTAATTGTTTAAATGTGCAATGAACTAGATTAATGGGCGAAGCCCAAAGTTTATTAAATAGCTCAGGACTAATTTCTCCTGTATAAGGAATCAGTATTTTATCAGATTTAAGGGCTTTAAAACCTCCATCTTGTGCATCAAAATCATTTGTTGCCGGGTCTAGATACATGCTATCATATAACGGTAATAATTGTTCTTCAAATTCAGTGTTATTTTCTAATAGCTGATCCCAAGGTAATTGTTTAAGCTTACATAAGCTACACTCTTGTTTAAATGCATACTTTATCTCTCCAAGTCTATGTATGTATTTTCTGCCTAGCTTCTCGGTAGAAAGGTCATGAAAATTATTCTTTTTTAGATATTTATTGGTGATCTTAGAAAACATAAGAAATTTATATTCTAAAAAAGACATATAATATAAAAATTTTACGGTTATTATTAATGATTGCTCGTAAGGATACTGCGGTGCTAATTTTTTTAATTCTTCTAAGAATTCATGTAATATACTACTTTCTTCTTCTGTTAAATTTAGTTGTTTGAATATTTGGTCGATTTTTTGTTTAAATTCATCAGCAATTTTTTTCATACCCGGCATAGGAAATTTTGAGGGATATTTGAGAATTTCATTTTTTAAGGATTGCATCTCATCGAAGCTCATCGAAAGCAGTATTTTTGCAAAATCAATCTCTTGTGTATAATCAGGTACTATAATTTCAGTAATTATCTCAGTAGTCCTATTATGCCGTGTTGGAACCGATAATAAAGGCTGGATAGTTCTACTTTGTATCTGATTGGACTGTTGGGTCGGCTGAGAGTAAAAACTCTCTGTAGCTCTTCTAACTAGGTTGCTTAGATTACTAGCTAGGTTTATAATTGGGTTTGTACTTGCCTCTGCATTTTCGTTATTAGTATCTAGTGGTGTTGCATTTAGTTCTGGGGTATTTCTTATATCATACTCGTTAATATCCATAGTAATTAACCTTTTAATTTTATTTATATATATTGAAGTATTGGTTTTCAGTAAAAGTTACAAATTTTTCGACTAAATATGTGTTTTGTAAGTTCAAAATAAATAATAATGCAGTAAAATCTTATAAACCTTGTACTTGGGGGCTATTAAAATGTCTAATTCATCGTTAAAATATTTGAAATGCACTTGCATTATTGCGGTATTTTGCCTTGAATTAAACCGTTTTACCTAGCCCTGAAACTTAGCATTTTCATCTGTCACGTGTATATAAAATGATATAAAATATTATTATTAATTAAGTATAACTTTTAAAAATATAGCATTATTTATAATATAGCCATTTGCCATAAGTTTATTGTGTGCTATAAATTCTGGACAGCCAGTAGCAATATTCCTTCTCTTGGATTTCGGTTGTTGAAAACTGTTTGATGTGATATCAGGAAAAAACGAATCAATATGATCTCTTTCTCTTTGCTGATTAATAAGAATAAAAGTTATGTTTTTATTAAAAGGCCATTTAAGTATGTCATCGTATTCGCCTGATTCTATAAATAAAAACACACTTAAATGCGTATTTTTACCCGTACCATCACCATTTAAATATATTTTAATACCTAATTTATACCCAAATTCTTTTGAATAAAAATATGAGGAAAGACAAGATATGCTTATATTATTTTTTGCATCAGCCATTCTTTGACTAAAATTATCTATTTTCCATACCATTTCTCCATTGCTAGGTATTATACTGGTTTGTGTTATATTTGATGTATGATTGGATATTTGTTTGTTTAATGATTCTACATTATCTAGAATACTACAACATAATTGTTCTAGAGATTCTAGTTTTGTACTAAGGGTAGCAACTTGTTCTTTTAGTTTGTTGTGCTCACTATATTTTACAACTTCATTTTTATTTTTTTCTATATCAAGAGCAAGTTTTTCAATTTTATTTTCTATGTCTGATAATTTTTGATCTATAATCTCATTTTTAGGAAAAAGCTTACATCTTGTAATAAGATGAGATTTTAATGATTTTAAGTTGCCGCTCCAGCTACAATCTTGATCACTTTTTTCTATATTGAAGGTGGCTTTAACAGGGCAAGCTATTTCTATAGAATTTATCATACGTTCTATATATTTATCTTCAAAAAAAGTAGTAGGATTCGATTCTGAAGATTGTGATGGCTTATTACATGCGTAACATATTCCTTTAATTGGTTCATTGGCACTAGATTGCGTGGTGATTTCCGTACATTGATAACAAGATAAATGCCCCTCTTCACATTGTATTATTTTTTGCATAATATGGGGGGAAGAACTACAAATGTATTGTCTATCTTTTGGTTCAACCATGATTTTATAATCAATACCTTGTAGGCGATAATTAGCAGGTATTTTGTTATCTTGTACGGTTAAATTTTCTGTTGTGTCAATAGTAAAGTGTGTTTTTGATGTGGTTTTTTGCATAAAGCTACCTATATATTTAATTATTTTATTAAAAGAAAAACTAATAAAAATCTCAATATTTTATTGATTTGTTGTAAGAGTCTATTTAGAATCTTTTGTTTATAAAAGTTTCACTAATCTTAGCCACTATAAAACTAATTTTTAGGCTAAAAATATAGTTTTTAAGTGAGTGTTATTACTAATGAGTAGCAAATACTAGATTTTTATTTAGATTACAAACAGGTTCTAAAGACATTTATGAATAAAATTAGTTCATTAATTTATTTTCGATTTATATTAACTTTCATAATATTTTTTATTATGTGTTGCTAGCTTTATACTATCACAGGTAGAAGGTGGAAATGTTAGATTTCAGGGAAAGTTTTTTTGTTTTTAAACTGTGTTACTACTTTTTAATAAGTCAAAAATTACTTGCTGAAAAGACGTGTCTTCAGGTAAAAAATGGTGTAACTTTGGAAACACTGCCAGCTAAAAACTTATAATCACTTACTGAAAACCTGCATCTTCATCTATTAGGTGTATAAACCGAACCAAATAAAAAAAAAACTGTCTAATATATTAGTTGAGCAAAGAGAGTGTTTTTATATTGTGTTCAATTTGAATTTTAGCATAAAAAATATCGACTTACTATTTAGAACTACAAAAAGTTATATTGTATTAAAAATATTTCATGTTCAACAAAACTACATCTAATACCCTAATCTATTTAGGTTATAGTAAGTTAAATTAACTTATTTACAATTAATAATTTCACTATACTTAAAATACTTTTATGGTTTTAAGATGCGTAACTTTAATTGTTAAAAATAAAAAGGACTAATTAAAATGGATATAAATCATTATACTTTTCAATGTCGCCACGCTGACAAAATATTTCCAATAATATTATATGATAGAGAATCAGTTGACCCTAGTGTTATGCCAGATACTTCTACAGCCTGCGCTATTTGTTGGGAAAAAATTTTTGGCTCACATTCTGTTGCGGTTTTACATGTATCAAAAAAACTACCATCTTTTAATGAGTATGCTAAACATGCACCAGGGATGCATTTTTTTCATGCTGATTGTCTTAATCAATGGTGGGAAGAAAAAAAAGAAGATGTTTATCAGCTTTGTCCTAACTGCAGGCATCCTATTGATTTAGAAAGCTATTTCTCCTCTGTTGCTAATGCTGTAGCATCAAATCAGTCGCCTGATGTAATTTGTAAACTCATTGATGATGGTGCTGATTGTAACGCCTTTCACTCAAGTAACAAAATGACAGCCATTCATATTGCCACTAAAAATGGAAACGTAAATCTGATTAACATATTATTGGCTAAGGGTGCAGATATTAACATTCAAGACCGCGATGATAATACAGCTCTACACTATGCTATCGAAATAGAAAATTTGGAAATCTTAAAAATATTACTAAAAAACAACCCAAATATTAATATCCAAGGAATAGGAAACCAAACAGCGCTGCACATGGCAGCAGGAAAACCGAAATGCCCCGAGTTATTTTTAGAGATAATGGATCATGATCCCAATCTTGAGATCGAAGACGCTGAAAAATTGAGGGCTATTCACTATGCTGCGGAATCAGGGCATCAGATGGCACTTGAAGCACTGATAGCTAAAGGTGTAAATGTTAATGCTGTTAATGAGGATAATCGTACAGCTCTTCATTATGTTAATAGATTTAGTTTTGACTTTTCCCATCGAAAAGAGAAAAATCAAGTTGAACTTGCTAAGGCACTAATTTCTGCAGGAGCTAGACTTGACATTTTATCTGGATGCGGAGATACCGTTTTTGATGATCTTAACTGGAGTGAGAAAGATAGAGAACTAGCAAGAGTTATGCTACCTCCATTAGTAGAAAATTTTGAAGATGTTAAGAAAATCTTTGCTGAAAAAAAAATTCTTTATTATGCATTTCTAACAAAAGATAAAGAAATAGTCAAGCAACTTGTTGCAAAAGGTGCTAAAATTAGGAGTGTGGGTGAGTTAAGATGTTTGGGTGATGAAAAGCAAGAGTTTCTGGATTTGTTATCAAACGAAGATCAATTATTAGAAAATACTAACTGGTAAATACCCTGTTACATATTTTCTTGTTGATAGCATAGCGTAAATCATGCATAGAGTTTATACACCTTCAAGTAGAAGGTGTATATTTTTAATATAATATAAAATGATATAAAATATTATTATTAATTAAGTATAACTTTTAAAAATATAG
>CAKMZJ010000048.1 GCA_929200395.1 Candidatus Gorgonimonas eunicellae
TATTGTCGGACTGGGATCAAGTGTAGTATATTTAATTGTTTCTTCATGTTTTTGTTCTAGTGAATTATTTAAAGTAGGGTGGGTTGTTAGAGGTATTTGGCCGTCTCTAGCTCGAGGCTCTCTTGAAGTATAAGATCTATCAGTATAGATTGCTGAGATTGGTGTTGAATCACTACGCTTATCCGCTTTCCTTATTGTCGGACTGGGATCAAGTGTAGTATATTTAATTGTTTCTTCATGTTTTTGTACTGGTACATTATTTAAAGAGGGGGTGGTTGTTAGAGAAAATTGGTTTTCTCGATCTTGATATTCTCTAGAAGTATGAAATCTAGTAGTATCTATATTATAATCATCCATGTTTATAACATCCTAATAGTTAAATATGTTTTTGATATAAAGTAATTGTTTTAAGTTTAAAGAGAGATACACGTGTGTATAGCTATGCACCTAGAATTTTTATCTAGGCCTTACAAATGTGTTGGACGTAAAGTCCTAAAATTTTTAAATGCATGGTTGATATGTTTTAAAATCAAAGGTAAATACTTGAATAATCATCATTTAGCAAGAAAAAATACCATTGCAGAGGTGGTTGCAAAGCAGGATACAGGAGTGTACATTAAAAGTAAAAGTTTGTAAATATTTAGCACATAAGAATTAGGTTACGACCGTGATTCAGCTTATTAAGCAGTTTTCTGCTGTTTTTTTTGATTCTATTGGAATCAAGTCTTCAGCACGATCTACCGCTTTATCTAATGCTTTTTCAAGGCCTTGTATCAATTTATCTCTATTTTTGTTTTTAATATCAGGTAAATATAAAGTTGTTATTGAATTGGAAGCTGTATTTTTTGTATCAACTTGAGGGTAGTATTTTATACCGCTAGTTATCTGTTTTTCCTGAATTTTAATATCCTCAATATCGTTTGGTATTTGTACTTCAGGTTTTATCTTATGAGATATAAGAATCGGGGTTTTAAACAATCCTGGGCTGTTTTTAATTTTATTTTCTAGTTCTGGATTTGATTTTATTACCTCTTTAAGCAGTTGTTGTGCTTTAACTTCAAATTTACTATCTTTATGCTTAGAAGATATTAGACAATTTGGTAGCGGGCTGGTAGTAAGCTTTGTCCCTTCTTTAACAAGCGTAGAGAAAGCTAGCATTGCAGAGCTATTAAGGTTTGTAATTGCTTTTTTATTTTTTTCTAGATAATCTGCGTCTTTCCCTGTCCAATGCATTAGCAGTTTCGAAGCTATTGTTTTGCTATCTGTCTTTGTTTTGGGATCAAATGAAATATAACTGTGTTCTGTTTTAGTAGAATTAGAGTTGTCGGCTGTAGAATTTTTGGTTGCAAAAATTTTAAGTTTTAGGCCTGATTTTTTTTCCGTACTTGTTTTAACTGACCTAGCAGACATATCCTTACTAGTTGTGTTTAAAAGTAATTTTTTAAGTATGTTTTTTTTGGGAGTAGTTTGTTTTACAGGTTTATCGGCTTTGTTATTTTTCTCTGTTATTGAATCTAAAGGTGAAGTTGATTGTATTTTATTCATACCTGAAAGTTTCATTCCTGTCACCATTGGAGAATAATTTTATTTATATTATGTAGGTAGGCTATCGGCAGTAGGAAATAAGAATGCTATGTCATTCTAGGGGTTGGTGGATATTGCATAGCAGCGCAAGGTCCTTATGAGTTAACAAGTGAAAATTTTATTGCTTTATTAGTAGAAAACAACTCTCGCATATTTTAAGATGAATTCATAGGGGGTACAAGCATTAATAAAAGATTGAGAGATTTAATTAATGCAGAGCAAAGCACTGATCCAATAGCAGATAAAGCCGTAATAGTAGATTGTTATGTGGATCCTGCTTCTACTATTTAATTAACAATTTTTTCCTTAAAAGTTCTAAAGTAAAGTTAAATATGCACAAAGGAAATTATTGCTATATATAGATACTCTAAACTAGCAAGTTTTCCTTTGTTTGTTCTTCTAAACTCTCATGAAAAAATGTAGTTAATTTAGCTTCTAATCTAGGGTCTGCTTGAAAACAACATGTCGAGTTATCAGCCGGATTTGGATTTTCTAACCACAAGCTATGCATATTAATATTGTTTTGGGTGCAAAATAATGCAATATCTTGACAGTTTCTAAATTGATCATCAATAAAAAAAAGCGATGAATATTTTATTAGTAACCAAGACCAAAGTAAATTCAGAACAAGAGATTTTTTTTGCCTTTCTGTATAGAAAATATTATCTTTAAAGTAAAGTTGTTGCTGCTCTAATTGTTGTATTTGTCTTCTTGTTAACGTTATATTATTGTAGCTACGGCATAATTTTAAGCCGTGGGCATCTAAATTAACAGTATGCAAGAAATTTCTTGCGGTTATGCAAACTACATCTGCATATTTAGATAAACTATTAACTGATTCGACAACAGAAGGAAAAACCATTCTTTTTGATTTGCCACTAGACATAGACCGATGCAAGAGTACTTTATCTACATCAAAAATAACTACAGGTCTGCCTGTTAGGTTCTGACTGAGGTAGATAAAAACATTTTCTATATTTTTTACTGTATGCACATTTGTTGTAGATGAAAAAGGATTCCAGTAGGAAAAGAACGCACCAATGCGAGTTATTATTGATTGTTGTGATTGCTCTGTGTTTTCTAGTTCTTTTTTATCAACTTCTTTTGTAGCTGAATGTATATTGTTTGTGTATAAAAAATCCATATTGTTTACTTAGGTTATGTAATTAATAATTAAATGATATTTAGATTATTTAATAGTTTGTAAAAACGATAATGATCTTTGGGTTTGGTTGTATATAGCTGTTACCATTATATGTTTTATATTTTAAATTAGAAGTTACTATTCTACCATATTTACGACTAAATGTATAGTGTTTTGTTAACAGCCTTTTTCTTTAGCCTGGAGTGATTTATAGAAATTACTTGGATTTCTTTATGTATTTTTTGATTGCTTGCTGGTGTTCTACAAGGTTATCTGAAAAATGATGAGATCCATCGCCTTTTGATACAAAATACAAGCAATTACTTGTATCTGGGTGCATTGCGGCATAAATTGAACTTCTGCTTACTAATGAAATAGGTGCAGGTGGTAATCTGGGTATTTTGTAGGTGTTATATGGCGTTTCTTTGATAAGCATTTTTTTTGTTAGTTTACCGTTATATTCTTCTTTTATACCATAAATAACTGTAGGGTCTGCTTGTAATCTCATTCTTTTCTGTAATCTTCTTACAAAAACACCAGAAATTTTACATTTTTCTGCTTCTAAACCGCTTTCTTTTTCAATCATTGAGGCCATAATCAAGGCTTCATACGGAGTTTTATAGGGGGTTTTTTTATCTCTTGTATTCCATTCTTCCATTAAAACTTTAATTAGCTTTTGATTAGCTATATGAATTATAGATTCTATTGAGGCACCGTTAAAAAATTCATAGGTATCTGGAAACAACAGACCTTCAGCGATAGTATCGCCTTGTGGGTAACCACTTGGTTTAATTAATAAGTTAGTTAAAGAATTATCGATGTTTGTGCTATTAGATAGTTTAGGGTGGGAGCATAGTTCCTTGATTGCATCATCTATAGATTTGCCTTCTTCTAGTCTAATTTTATAGCTAATTTGCTTACCTAATATCAGGTTATTTATAAGCTCTTTATATGTCATCTGTGATGTTACTAAATAATCACCAGCTTTAATATTTGTAGTAGCATTAATTAAGTATAAATAAATTTTTAGTTGTGATGAGGAGCTGATAATATTTAAATTATTTAGCTGATTAATAATCTTTTTGGCATTGCTTTTAGCTTCAATAGATAGAATAATATTATCAGAGATAGCCACTGTAGACATCTCGTATGCTTGCTTCCAAGATTTTATTCCTAAATAACTAGTAAGTGGTAGTAGCCCTATTAGTAAAATAGCCGTTATTTTTTTAATAGTAGATTTCATTATCAATAACATCCTTTATATGATTTGAAGTGCTTATTTTAGAATATGTTGTGCCATTAAAGCTAACAATAGGCCAAACACCAAATACGCTATTGCACAAAAAAATTTCTTTTGCTAGTTGTAAATCAGTAATTGTGCAATCCTTAAATTTAACGGTTAGTTTTAATAAGTGCTGATTTTGAATTATCCATTCTCTACAAACTCCTGCTACTCCGTAGTTATAGATATTCGGTGTTACTAGTTCATTCTGATTATTAACTAAAAATAAATTTGAACATGTTCCTTCTATTATATTACCGTATTGATTAGCAAGTAATAACTCATTAAAATTTTTTTTCTGGCACTCATAACTTGCCATTACTTGAGGTAAACGGTTTAAATGTTTTGTGTCACCAACGCAGCTAGGATATAGAATGATATCAGATAATCCTACCACTGCACCTTTTGCTGTTTTGCTTTTATATTGTTGTGATATTTTTTTATACAGTAAAATTCTATTTGGCGGTATATTTTGGTCAGGGGTATAACCTCCTAAGCCATACCCTCTTGTTATAATAATTTTTAAAATTCCATCTGTTACAGAAGTATTGGCTAATAATGTAGCTATATCATCTTGTAATAGCTTTTTTGATAAGCGAATATTTAATATATCACATCCCTTGTATAATCTAGCAAAATGTAGATTATTGAAGGTGATTTGCCCCTGATTTAATCTTATTGTTTCAAAAACACCATCGCCATAAGCAAGGCCTCTATCATTACAATTTATTGATGATTGTTGTTCACCATTTACTAATACATAGTTATAATTATCTATCATCTTGTTTTAAAGGTCTTCTGTTAAAATTGATATTTATCTTTTAGCAATTTCAGTTGTAAAATGCAAAACATTATATATTAGCTATAAACTGATTAACAGTTGTAGATGCACAAATATACACCTTCAAATAGAAGGAGTATATAATAATTGATTATTTAGTGCTTTTCATCATACAAGATATTATCTTATAAAAAGCTTATTTTGAATAAAATATATAAAACACAGAGCAGTAATATTTGCTATAATTTATTTGTGCAGTGTGCTTTGTGTTTTGCTGCTATAAAGGTCTTTCTTTTAATTTTCACCAATTATGTTTGTGACTAATACTTCAAAAAAATGATATTAATAAGAGTTTTATTATACTGTAGGGTTAATTTATCACTTGTTTTTAAGGATTATTATGATAAAAAAAACTATTGCTTTTGCCCTCGTTACGCTTATTTTTGTAATCAGTTTGGCAAAGGCTTATAACGGAGTATTTGATAAAATACCTGAGTTTGGCTCTAGGAATCAATCACCACATCTAGTTAAAGCAGCTGATGAAGAAGGTAAAATGATATTAAAAATGATTTATCATTCAGATGTGGCAGTGGAGGATATGCAGCTGCAAGATTACACAGAAAGAATGGTGAAAAATCTCGCTGTTGCTGCTGAGATAAAAAATCCGGCTATTCTTCCTTTTTTAATTAAAGATAACTCATTTAATGCTTCTGCTTTGCCTGGTGGGGTTTTGCTTATTAATTTGGGGTTATTGTTGAACTTAGATAATCATGCTCAGCTTGCTTTTGTGATAGCTCATGAGTTAGCACATATAAAATTAAAAGTTCATTCTTTTGCAGCAGATAAAGCTTGGGAGCTACTTACAACTTGGGCCTTAGTTTTAGGTGGGGCTGCACTGTTTGATTCTGTTGTTGGACGTTCTGTTAATAGTGATTCTGAACTATCATCAATTGCTTATGCTGGAAGTATATCTGGTTTCTTAGGAGCGTACGAAAAACTTTTACAATATAGTAGACAAGACGAAACTGAAGCCGATCAAATTGGAATTGATATTATTATTAAAGCAGGTTATTCTCCTACAGCTAGTGTAGAGATGTTTAGGGTTTTGCAAAAGTTTAATACAATGGGAAACACACCAGAGTTTTTGTTAACTCACCCATACATTGAAACTAGGATTATCCAGGCAAGCAATAGAATACTACAATATGAAAAAAAGCAGATGCAACCGATATCTTGTATCGCTAGTGAAGAAAAATTTTTAGCTAAGTATAAATTAAAAGATACCTCAAAAATCCAAAATAAAGAAAAAAATATAAATGAAAAAGAAGATTGTTTTATAGATGAGCAAACATTAGAGTTTTTATTAATGAAGGTACATGCTCAATTATCAACTGTAGAGCAAGCTATTATATTAGCTGATTTTATCAAGGAAAGGGTTAATTCCGAGGGAGAAAAAGGAATGACTATCGCAGAAAAATATGCACTTGCGATATTAAAACTAAAAAACAACCTTCCTAAAGATGCTGATAAACTAGCAAAAGAGCTGTTAGCATATAGCAGTATAAATATTCATTTTATTGTTTTGCAATCTGCTGTATATCAAGCTCTCGGATTGATTGATAAAAGCTTAGATTTATTACATAATGCTATCTTATTAAGACCAAATAGTTATCCGTTATTATCAGAAATGACTAAGTTATTAAATTATACTAAGCAATATACAAAAGCAGAAAAAATAGCTAGGCATATTTGTTTTCTTAGACCATTAGATCCTAATTCTTGGAAAAGATTGGCTCAAATACAGTCCATAAAACCATTTCCGATAGATTATCATATATCAATGTCGGAGTTTTTTTTATTATCTGGGATGTTTAGCGAAGCTAAAGAGCATTTACAACAAGCATTGGCTGTAATCGGAATAACTAAAATTAAAGTAGATGAAATTAGGCAGAAAATAAAAATAATAGATTCTACAGAAAAAGTAGTGAGTAAAATGTGACTTTCTCTTATACTTAGGGGAGAGGCGGTTTTTAATTCATAAAAAGTGTTAGTAATTACTAGGATAGAATAAGCCTTATTTGTTCTATCCTCCCTTGTTAATGGTAAAATTTTAACAAATAAAGGAATAGTGGATATGGACTTTAGCGCACTAGACTCTAAATCACCAGCATCTAGCAATCCAGCAGGAAACAGATTACAGGGTACGCAGTGTGATCTTGGATTATTTTTTAACCGTTGTGTGTCATCAGTAGAAAATTCTGCAAGTAAGCTTACCTGTTGTAGAGAGCAAATAGGTGAAAATAAGCCCATACATTCAAGAACGATAAAATTTCAAGCAATAAGGGCTGTATTTGCGTTTTTTGATTTTATTAATAGAATGTTTTCTCGTAGTCATAAAAATGTCACTATACATAAAAAAACAGATCTTAGTTATGCTGAGCAACCTCCAAAAAAAGACTATGAACAAATAACAGTTAATATATCTGATGAGATGTTGATAAATGATTTAAATCCTGAGCAAAAAAAATTCTTTGTTAAGGATGAAACTAGATCAATCTTTGATGAATCTAGAGAAATATCACCTTTTGATGTCAGGCAAAGTGATACTCGAAGTTCGTGTTATTTTCTGAGTATGCTAGTAAGTTTTGCGGCTACAAATAAAATAAGAGACTTGCTAAGTGTAGGGGTGATAGAAGATTTAGGAAATGGTAAAGCTAAAGTATCATTTGTAAATGAGCATCACCAAATAAAAATTGATGTAATTATTGATATCAGTCAATTAATAACTAATGATAGCGATACTGTTTATTCCATTAACGAACTATCCAGTACATCTTGGGCTTCTATGCTCGAAAAAGCACATCATGGTCTTAGACTATTTTTAAAAAATAGTCTACTAGATGATTCTTTGTTAGAGGAAACAGGTTTACCAAAAGAAAATATAGAAAGACTCAGAGCTACAATTGCAGACACGATGACAGGAGTTATAAATAAGGCCGAAAATTCTTTAGATTTTGGTCAGCCTGACAAGGCAGCATCTTGGTTGCCCAGAATACCTAAATGTGAGCAGATCGCTGATTTAGAGCAGGTTGATGAAGCTCAAAGATTTATGCTTATAAAGGATAAAGACCAACCTAGGCCCTATGAAAAGGCAGTACGAACTTTGTTTGAAAATGCTAAACTAGGTATACCTATGAATGTAAGTTCTAAAGCAAGAACAAATGTTTTTGAGAAAATTAGAATCGGGTTTGAAGGTATGCCTAGTTCGCATTCTGTGGCTGTAGTAGGTGCAGCAACTAAAGAAAAGTCTAATGGTGAAAAAGTAGATGGCTTAATGATATTCGATCAATATGCAAGGCCTCTTCCTAGTAAAAAATTAAGAAAAGCAATGGAAAACGGCACTGATATCCCAATTGATATTAGAAACTCCGAAAGTTGTATTAAGTTTATCCCGCTTGAAGATCTGCATAAATATTTTGCGGAGTCTGTAATTGTTGCTGGAGGCTTTAAAATTAAGAGAGACGCACCTTCCATCTAAAGGTGTGTAATTTATTCTATTTGAAATTTAGCCCTACATTATCTTTTTGCAAAACTTGTTCGGCTCGGTAACTAGAACGCACAAAAGCTCCAGAAACCACCTCTAAAAAACCTAGTTGTAATCCTAGCTCTCGATATTCAACAAATTTTTCTGGTGTTACATATCGATCAACTGCTAAATGATTAGTAGTTGGTTGTAAGTATTGCCCGAAGGTGACAATATCTACATTAGCTTGTTTTAAATCAATCAAGGTTTGTTTTATTTCTGCATCAGTTTCGCCAAGCCCTAACATTAGGCTAGTTTTAGTTAATACACTTGGTTTATATTTTTTTGCATAAGATAAAACTTTAAGAGTTTGTTCGTAGCTAGCACGAGGGTCACGGACTGGGTGAGTTAATCTTTTTACTGTTTCAATATTTTGTGCAAATACAGCTATGCCGCTATCAACTATAGTTTCTATAGCTACTAAGCTACCCTGAAAATCTGGTGTTAAAGCTTCAACTTGAGTAGTTGGGTTCATTGTTTTAATGTGCTTTACAGTTGCTGCATAATGACTAGCCCCGCCATCTGCTAAATCATCTCTATCAACAGATGTTAATACTACATATTTTAATTTCATTATATTTACAGATTTAGCAGTATTTTCTGGTTCTTGTTTATCTAGCCAACCTTTAGGGTTGCCGGTATTAACTGAGCAAAATTTACAAGCCCTAGTGCAGACATCTCCCATCAGCATAATAGTTGCAGTGCCGGCGCTCCAGCATTCACTAATATTAGGACACATTGCTTCTTCACAGACAGTACTTAGTTTGTGTTGCTTGACAATATTTTTTACTTTTTTATAGCTATCAGAGGTGTTAAGTTTAATTTTAAGCCAAGAAGGTTTTTTTAATAACTCAGAAGATGCTTGTTGTGCAGATGCTTTAATGCCATTTTTAATAGCAAGAATGCCTTGTTCGTTCTTAAACTTTTCTCCGCTTTTAATATTAACTAGAGGAATGAGTTCGGGTTCATCTAAGTTATTTGCTTGCGGTGTTAATGTAGTTTCGTTATTCATGTATGACCTTTATAGTAATGTTTTAGCATTATTTATTAAAGATTGTTTAACATTTGTTATATTAACATCGTTAATTTCTGTTGCTATATCGGTGATTTCAAGTTTTTCGTATCCGCATGGATTAATATTTGCAAATGGAGCAAGGTTCATATCTACATTTAAACTAAGCCCATGATATGAGCACATATTTTTAAAGCGTAGTCCAATAAAAGCAATTTTAGCCCCCTTTAGGGTGTATACACCTGGAGCTTTTGGTTTTGTTATAGTTTGTATGCCGAAATCTCGTAATGTTGCCATTGCTAAGTTTTCTAGGGTAGAAACTAAAGACCTAGGCGTGATTTTGGTTTTACGTATATCTATAAGTGGATAAACTAATAATTGCCCAGGGCCATGATAAGTAATTTGCCCGCCTCTATCGGTGCGTATTACTGGGATATCTGTTGCTGTTAATAGGTGTTTATCAGCCCCTGCTTGTCCTTGTGTATAAACAGGAGGGTGTTCAGTAAACCAAATTTCATCTGCATCTTGTGGCTTTCTATTCTGTGCAAACTGCTGCATTGCTTGCCAGGTTTCAAGATAATCTGTTTTGCCTAAATTGCGGACAATCATAATATGTTAATTACTATTTTTGCTAAAAACTAAATCCCAAGTTTTATGCCCTAAAGATATTCCTCTGCGTTCAAACTTAGTCTCTGGACGGTATTGTGGTCTGGGTACAAATTGATTGTTTGTAGCTGTATTGCTAATAGCATCGCAGCTAGTTAGTACCTCTAGCATTTGTAATGCGTAATCTTCCCAGTCTGTTGCAAGGTGAATAATTCCTGATGGCTTTAATTTAGTTACTATGTGTTCGATGAACTCATTGCTAATTAACCTACGCTTTTTATGTTTTTTTTTGTGCCAAGGGTCTGGAAAAAATATCTGTATTCTATCGATGCTACTATTTGTTATGCATTGATTTAAAACTTCTTTGGCATCTGCACAGTAACTATAGATGTTAGATAACTGATTAATGTTTATATTGTTAAGAAGGCTCCCTACTCCAGGAGTATGGACTTCGATTCCAACAAAACCAGTATCGATATTTTGTTTCGCCATTTGTATTAGGGAGTCACCCATGCCGTAGCCAATCTCAACAACTATATGGTTGAATTTATCACATAATTGTTGATACTGAGTAGTGCCAGCAGTATGATCTAGGCCGTAGTCTTTCCAGTGGTTATTCCAGCCATTTTTTTGTGAGGCTGTTATTCTTCCTGTTCTTTTGACAAAGCTTTTAATAGCTCTGTGTATTTTCTCTGGATTATTGTTTTGCAAAGGGTTTGGTGTTGTTTCGTTATTCAGAACAATACCTCCGTGAATAATCAAAATATTTTAGCGAAAAATGTATCTGTCATGTGTATAGTTAGATAAATGCAATAAAATAGCACAAGTAAGATGTTTTTCATAGTATTTTTTATAGATTATGTCTTAATATATAGTATATACACGTGGAAGTTGGAAATGCCAGGTGTATATGATCTTTGATATAAAATAGGTCATATATTTTTTATCTTATACTAAAATAAAAATTTTTTATTATATTTTAAGGATATAAAAATGCTTATTAAGCAATTAATATGTACTGTTTTTTTTAGTGTTGGTCTCACAGGATGTATCAATAAAGGCGATTCGCAGGCTTTTGGTACATTAGAGCTTGATAGAATCATATTGCAAGCAAAAGCGGTGGGAGAAATTATTGAAGTTTGTGTATCTGAAGGTTCAATGGTTAAAAAAGGGCAAATACTATTGCGATTAGATGATAGCAGGCAACAAGAGTTAGTGTACAGAGCAAAAGCAGAAGCTAAGCAAGCACTGGCTTATCTTGAGCAACTGCGTAATGGAGCAAGAAAAGAAGATATTAAAGCTGCTATCGCAGAAGTGGAAGCAATAACTGCAAAACTAACTAACGCTGAAAAAGAAGTTGAAAGAGCAGCAATTCTTGCTAAAAATAATTCGATAAAAAGAGCAAATCTTGATACCGCTATTTCAATACGTGATACTTTAGCGGCAAATCAAAAATATGCTCAAGAAAACTTAAATAAACTTAAAAATGGTGTTCGTTACGAAGAAATAATGCAAGCAGAATCAGCTTACGAAAAATATTGTGCTAATTTAGCTGTTGAGAATAATAAGCTCGAAGATTATATTGTCAAAGCAACTCGCAACGGGCGAGTGGATTCATTGCCAAAATATTGTGGCGAGCAAGTGCAATTAGGATCAACAGTAGCGATACTTCTTGTCGATGGTAATCCTTACGCTAGAATTTATGTACCAGAGTCTATGCGTGCTAAAATTAGTATTGGTAGCAAGCTAACAGTCTTTATTGATAATATAGAAAAAAGCTATCAAGGAGTAGTACGAAGTTTAGCAATAGATCCAGCGTTTACGCCATATTATGCTTTAAATCAAAAAGAGCGTAGTCGTTTGGTGTATCTTGCTGAGGTACAGCTTAAAGATGCTACTGGTCTCCCAATAGGGCTGCCTGTTCAGGTGACATTGCCATGAATGATTTAGCAATTAAAGCTAAAGGAGTTACTCATAAATTTGGCGATTTTACTGCTGTTGATCAGGTAGATTTATCTATCCCAAAACAAAAAATATACGGATTTTTGGGTCCTAATGGTTCAGGTAAGTCTACCATGATGCGCATGCTAACTGGTTTGTTATCGATTACTGCTGGTAGTATAGAGGTTCTAGGAATGCAGCTTCCTAAAGATGCCGAAGCATTAAGATTGCGCATTGGCTACATGACACAAAAGTTTTCATTATACGACGACCTTACTATTTATGAAAACTTAAACTTTATGGCTAAAATTTATAACATTCCTAAAAATAATATTCATAAGCGAATTCAATCTCAGCTTAACACTTATGCTCTTGATCGGTGCTATAAGCAACTAGCTGGTAGTTTAAGTGGTGGACAACGTCAACGATTAGCTTTAGCAGCTGCAACTTTGCATCAGCCAGAGTTGTTATTTCTTGATGAGCCTACTTCAGCGGTAGATCCAGAAAATCGCAGAAATTTTTGGGAAACCTTATTTGATTTATGCGACCAAGGAACTACTATATTAGTTTCTACACATTATATGGATGAAGCAGAGCGATGCCATGCATTAGCTATTTTAGAAGCAGGAAAAAAACGGGCAGATGGCTCTCCTAAGCAATTAATGACCGATATGTCTGCACATACAATAGAAATTGATGGTAGTAATTTACGTGAAATAAGCAAAAAGCTAGGATTATTGCCAGATGTGCTATCAGTGGCTCAACAAGGTGCTTATTTACGAGTATTAGTAAGCAACAAAATTAAAAATGTAGAGCAGTGGTTGCAGCAACAACAACCAGAATTACTCAGGGGTCGTAATATTAATGTGGTAAGACCTAGCTTGGAAGATGTATTTGTTTATAGCACTAAAGAGGGAAGACAATAATATGGCCATTATGCAGAGTTTTCAGCGTATATATGCTATTTTATTGAAAGAATTCTTACAATTATCTAGAGATAGAATAACTTTTGGTATGGTTGTAATGATTCCTTTAATTCAATTATTGTTATTTGGATATGCCATTAATACCGATGTAAGACATTTACCTGTTGCATTGGTTGATTATAGTAATAGCTCAATTAGTCGCAATATGGTTGCTGTTATCGAAGCATCGCAAATAGCTAAAATTACAAGACGCGAGACAACAATACAGCAAGCTGAAGCAGCTTTAAATAACGGTTTAGTAAAAGCTATAGTGGTTATTCCAAAAGATGTAGAAAAACGTCTACAAGATGGCATGGTGGCATCTCAAGTGATTATTGACGGCTCTGATACTATGACTAGCTCATTAATCGCAAGAATAGGTAGTATACCACGGCAAATTATACAAGGTTATAGTAATGTTGCTGGCAATAAATTATTTGAAGTTAGTTTTTTTTATAATCCTGAGAAACGCACGGCGGTTAATATAATACCTGCCTTAGCAGGCATTATACTTACTATGACTCTGATTATGTTTACAGCTATCGCATTAGTTCGAGAACGTGAGCATGGTAATATGGAGCTATTAATAACTACTCCTGTGCTCTCTATTGAGATTATGATAGGTAAAATAATTCCTTATATTATTGCTGGTTTAGTGCAAGTTACTATTATCCTTACTCTAGGGTACTTTATTTTTGATGTTCCTATTAATGGTAGTGTAGTGCAAATTTTTTTCGCAACTTTATTGTTTATTGCCGCTAGCTTAACTTTAGGTCTTATTATCTCTACTGCTGCAGTAACCCAGATGCAAGCTATGCAAATGACAGTATTTGTGTTGCTGCCATCGATTTTATTATCGGGTTTTATGTTTCCATTTGAAGGCATGCCGAAACCTTTTCAGTGGCTAGCTGAAGTACTACCAGCGACTCATTATATGCGTTTAATGAGAGGGATAGTTTTACGAGGATCAGAAGTGGCGTACATGCTAAAAGATGCTATTTCTCTGTTGCTATTTAGTATATTAGGAATGTTATTAGCAGCATATAGATTTAAAAAAACATTAGATTAATAATATTTGTATATATAATAAATGGTATTTGCTATGACTAATATAGTTAAATTTAAAAATAGTTTGCCTAAAATAGGTAAAAATGTATATTTAAGTGATAAATCTTTAGTTGTAGGAAATGTCACTATAGGTGATGACTGTTCTGTATGGCCAATGGCTGTAATTAGAGGAGATATGCATCAAATAGTTATAGGTGAAAAAACCAACATTCAAGATGGCTGTATTCTACATATAACCCACGATAGTGATTACAACAAAGGTGGTTGGCCTTTGCATATTGGTAGCGAAGTCACTATAGGTCATGGTGTGATTTTACATGGATGTACTCTTGAAGATCAATGCCTCATAGGAATAGGATCTAAAATTTTAGATGGAGCTATAGTTCGTAAAAATAGCATGTTAGCGGCTGGGTCTTTAGTAACTCCTAACTCTGAACTTGAAAGTGGTTTTTTGTATATGGGAAGCCCTGCAAAAAAAGTAAGAAAATTATCTGTTTCAGAAATGAAATTTTTTAGTTATACTGCTAACAATTATGTGAAATTAAAAAACGAATATCTAGCATCTAAATAGCACAAGTAGATTTTTTGTGTTTACAACTTTTATGGGCTTGCAATGTCAACAATCACAGCTAATCCTAGTAAATCTATTGATAATATTAACCCAGATACCTGGAAGCCAACAAACATAGCAACATTAGTATTTATCCAACAAAACGACGAATTGCTTTTAATTCGTAAAAAACGTGGCTTAGGAGCTGGAAAAATAAACGCCCCTGGTGGTAAGCTAGATTATGGCGAAACCATAGAAAAATGCGCTATACGTGAAACTCAAGAAGAATTACATGTAACTCCGCATAATATAATACATTGTGGAGAAAACTTATTTCAGTTCACAGATGGCTATTCTATTCATGTGCATAATTTTTATACTAATAGTTTCACAGGTCAGCCTACAGAAACCGTAGAAGCTACTCCAATATGGTATAAGATAGATAGCATACCTTATGAACAAATGTGGGAAGATGATAAACTTTGGCTGCCTCTGATGTTAGCGGGTAAAAAATTTAGAGGTAGTTATCTATTCGATGGCGATAGTCTAATAGATTATAAATTAGATATTACGGGTAGCCACAACTTAGTTACGACTTAGTTAAGTAAATTTTATGATTAAAGAAAATAACGAACAACAACAAAATAATTCATACCGTAGCGATAGATTCTTAAGCTGTATTGTACCAGTTATGAATGAAGAAATGCTAATTGAAGACTTTATTACTAAGTTAAACATTAGTTTAAGAGAATGCGTTAAAGCATTTGAAATAATAGTAATAGACGACGGAAGCTCAGATGGCACTGTAGAGGTTGTAAAAGCTATACAAAAAACTCATAAGCATGTTAAGTTAATTGAATTATCACGTAATTTTGGTAAAGAGCATGCTTTAACTGCTGGTATTGATTTTGCTGAAGGAGACTCAGTATTGCTAATAGATGCTGATTTCCAGCACCCATTTTATATGATACCAAAGTTTTTGCAGCAACTAGACCAAGGTTATGATATGGCTTATGGTGTTAGAAAACATCGCGATGATGAATCTATTTTAAAGAAAAAAGGGTCTAACTTCTTTTACCGAATCATGCGTAGTAGTACCGGTATTAAAATTCCAGCAGATGCTGGCGACTTTAGGGTAATGAATAAAATAGCACTACAAGCTTTACGTAGCATGCCAGAAAGAAAGCGTTTCATGAAAGGAATGTATGCCTGGATCGGCTTTAAAACTATAGGTATTCCATATGAAGTAGAGGAAAGAAAAGCCGGAGAATCACGCTGGAACTATGGTAAATTGGCTGATTTAGCTTTATCTGGAATTACTTCTTTTACTAGTTTGCCATTACGTTTGGTTGGCATAGTTGGTTTTATTATTTCATTTGTTTCTATGTGTTATGGGGTATATGTTTTATCGAGAACTATTATACAAGGAAGCAGTGTTCCAGGTTGGCCTACAGTAATAATCGCCATAACATTTTTAGGAGGTATTCAGTTGTTGTCGTTAGGTATTTTAGGTGAGTATATAGCGGGAATATTTAGCGAAGTTAAACGACGACCAAATTATTTAATACGGAAACACAGTGGCTTCAATAAAAAATAAAATTCTAGCTTCGCCTACAATGTTGCAACTGATAAAACATTTATTAGTCGGCAGTAGTGCATTTATTATACATTTCACATGTTTAACAGTTTTAGTATCATATAATATATTAAATAGTATTTTAGCTAATTCTGTAGGTTTTTTTGCTGCTTTTAGTTATGGATATTTAATACAACGTAATTGGGTTTTTAAGCAACGAGAATCGACAAAAAATAATTTGTTAAAGTATTTAATTTCGCAGCTGATTTTTTCTTTTTCTGCAAATCAAGGGTTATTTATTTTATTTTCTAGCTTTACAAAGTTCAACTATCAAATAATTTGTTTTATTTGTTGTTCTATAGTGGCAAGTTTAACTTTTATTATGAATAAGTTTTGGGTGTTTAAAGCATGAAAACAGTAACTATTTGTGCAGATGACTTCGGTATTCATAAAAATGTATCGCAGGCTATAATTAATTTAATTAATAATAACCGTATTCATGCAACAAGTTGTTTGGTTAATTTTCCTAATTGGCACTGGGGCATAACCGATATTAGCAACATCAAAACTGCTGCTTTAGGACTACATTTAAATTTTACTGAAGGTACTGGCTTGAGTAGTTTTTTTGCTAACGGGTTTAGTAAAGTATCGAGGGTATTGCTAAAAACTCACTTAAGAATGTATTCGCTACAGCATGTTAAAGCGGAAATAAGTTGTCAGCTCAATAATTTCGTAAAACATGTGGGTAGGTTTCCAGATTATATAGATGGCCATCAGCATGTGCATTGTTTTCCTATTATTCAGCAAGCGTTATTCGATGTTTTAGAACAGCAACAACTAGATAAAAAAATTTGGATCCGTAGTCTTACCCCTAACATACAAACTACAGCCTGGCTAAAAAATAAAATTATTGAATTAGCTATTGCTCATGATTTTAGTACTAATATAAAACAAGCCAGCAACTGCTATACTAATAACAGTTTTAGCGGTATTTATTCGTTATCAGAGTCTGAAAACTTTACTAAGCTGATGCAACAATGGCTACAACAAGCAGCCAATAATGGGCTAATAATGTGCCACCCAGCAACACTAACAACAGCTAGCAACTTAGATTTCGCCACCGCTCGCTATCAAGAATATCAATACCTAAATAGCGAGCAGTTGCTACAAGATTGTAATCAATACAATATACAGCTTGGTTTGTTGT